>JBDQIL010000905.1:0-2810 GCA_040264415.1 Myxococcota bacterium | reverse complement strand
TTGTGGGGGGTGGCGCTGCTCCCTTCGTTCATCGCCGACGGGGCGGCGGTCACCGAGGAGGTGGGCCGTGAGATCGGCGGCCTCGTGCTGGTGTCAGGCTGGAGCACTGGATCCTGGGCCTGGTGGCGCCGACGCCGCTTGCGCGCCGGGCCCGATCGAGCGAAGGAGGGAGACTGATGGCCGGTCGCCCCCCCAAGTCCAAGATGAGTCGCCTCGCGCGCCTCGGCACCCTCACCTCGCGGGTGTCGGGCAGCTACCTGGGCCAGCGAATCACCGGCGCGTTCCAGGGCGAAGAGCAGCGGGCCGAGAGCCTCCGCCAGGTCCACCTGAAGAACGCTGAGCGGGTGGTGAGCACCATGGGCGCGCTCAAGGGCGCCGCCATGAAGGTGGGGCAGCAGCTGGCCCAAGTCACCGATGGCATGGATCTGCCCCCCGAGGTGGCCAACATCTTGGGGCAGCTCAACGACCGGGCCGAGCCGGTGCCCTTCGATACCATTCGGCGGTCGGTCGAGGCCGAGCTCGAAGGGGATCTGGGCGCGCTGTTCAGCGAGTTCGACGAGGAGCCTTTGGGCACCGCCTCTCTGGCGCAGGCTCACGCGGCCCGGCTCCCGTCTGGCGAGCGCGTGGTGGTCAAGGTGCTGCACCACGGCATCGAACAGTCGGTGGACTCCGACCTCGCCGCGCTCAAGGGCATGCTGGTCACCGGCCGGGTGCTCCGCCGAGACAAGTCCGAGATTGACGCTGTGTTCGCCGAGATCCGTGACCGGCTGGCCGAAGAGCTCGACTACTACCAAGAGGCGGCCAACCTCGAGCACTTTCGGCGGGTGCTGGGCCCCATGGAGGGCATCGAGGTGCCGGGCACCTTCCCCAAGTACAGCACCGGCCGGGTGCTCACGATGGAGCGGCTCACCGGCGGGCCCCTCGATCAGTTCGTCGAGCGCGCCAGCCCCGAGACGATGCAGCTGGTGGGTGACCGGCTGGTGCGGGTCTTCTACGAGATGTCGTTCCGGCACCGCACGCTTCACGCCGACCCACATGCCGGGAACTACCTGTTCAAGCCCGACGGCACCATCGGGCTCATCGACTTCGGGTGTGTCAAGCGCTTCGACCCGTACTGGATGGGCCGGTACGCCGGCATGGCCATCGCCATCCTCGATCAGGACCGCGACGTGTTCTTGAACAAGGCGCGCGATCTGGAGATCTTGAAGACCGAGAGCGACGACGCCAAAGACGTGCTCTGGGACCTCTCCGCGCTGGTGTGCAAGCCGCTGATGGTGCCCCAGTACCGCTGTGGCACCGACGAAGACGACGTCACCCAGCAGGTGCAGCGCCTGGGCCCGCGGCTGCTTCGGCACAAGGGCGTTCAGTCGCCGCGCGAGCTCGTGTTTCTTCACCGGGCGCTGGGCGGCACCTACGCCATGCTGCGCAAGGTGAAGCACGAGGCGGGCTACCGCAGCTTGGCGCGCAACTACTTCGAGCACGCGGTGGCGGTGTCGGAGGGTCGGGTGGTGGACGGCGCTGCGGTCGAGGGGGCGGTCCATCGCTGACGATGAGCGCGTCTCAGCGGCCCTCGGCGCGGTCGAGGACGCGGCGCGGGGGCAGCGGTGGGACGGCGAGCGCCCGTGGCGCCGCCGCAGCCACCTGTGGTGGGAGGGCGATGTGCTGGTGGTCGATCTGCACGATCTGAAGGCGGGGCTGGCGCGCCGCGCCATCGACGCGGTGGTGGCCGAGGCGCCCCGGCTCGACACGCCGGCGGTGGTCTTTGTGACGGGCCGAGGGCGCCACAGCGTGGGCAAGGGCGTGCTGGGGCGGGTGGCCGCTGGCGCGCTGCGCGACGCCGTCCGCGACCAGCGGGCCTGGCAGATGACGCCGTCGCCAGGCCGGTGGACCCTGGTGCTGGACCGCCGGCGGGCTCCAGCCGCCGCCACCGGGCGACTGGGCTGGGCCTTCTGGCTGGGGGTCGCGGCCTTCGCGGCGCTGGCCATCTGGGCCTGCCTGTCTGGAGCGCGGTGAAGGGGAGGGGAGAGCCGGGCGGCCGAGGCGGGCGCGTGCAGCCGCGCCGTGCCTCGAGACGATGACGATGAAGGGTGAGTGCCTCGACCGCCCGGCCGGGATCCGACCCCATGCCGGATCCCTTGAGAGCTCCTCTGTCAGGCGGCCTTCGCCGCCTTGGTGGCCTTGGTGGCCTTGGTGGCCTTGGCCGAGGTCGCGTCGCTCGGCTCGCCGTTGGCGGGCGCGGTCGCCGTCACGTCGAGGTCGGGCGGCGCCACCGCAGCGAGCACCCCGGCCCGCAGGCGGGCCGCCAGCTTCGGGTCGTCATCGAGGGTCTTGCGGGCGTTCTCGCGACCCTGGCCCAGGCGCACGTCGCCGGCCGAGTACCAGGAGCCCGCCTTGGTCACCAGGCCGTGCTTCTCGCCGAGATCGAGCAGGTCGCCGCTCGCGCAGATGCCCTTGCCGAAGATGATGTCGAACTCGACCTTGCGAAACGGCGGGGCGAGCTTGTTCTTGACCATCTTGACGCGGGTGCGGTTGCCCACGTTGTTCTCGCCGTCCATCAGGCGGCCGATGCGTCGGATGTCGAGGCGCAGGCTGGCGTAGAACTTGAGCGCGTTGCCACCTGACGTCACCTCGGAGGGGCCGAAGGTCACGCCGATCTTCTGGCGGAGCTGGTTGATGAAGATGACGGTGGTGCCGTTTCGGTTGGCGACGCCGGTGATCTTGCGGAGCGCCTTGCTCATCAGCCGCGCCTGCAGGCCGACCTGGGTGTCTTCCATGGTGCCCTCGACCTCGGCCCGCGGGACCAGGGCCGC
>JBDQIL010000904.1:0-2811 GCA_040264415.1 Myxococcota bacterium | reverse complement strand
TCGGGGTACCGGCTCTCGGCGGGTCCGTGGGCCACACCGTCGCGCAGCTCCAGCTGGACCGACAGGGCGCCCGACTCGAACCAGCGTTGCCACCGACCGTGCGCCTGGTCGGCCCGGAAGGCGCCCTCCACCTCGGGCGCGCCGCCGTCGTACCAGCCGCGATGGAGCCCCTCTCGCTGGCCATGCGCGTAGTGCGTGAGGCTGCGTGGACGGCCCGAGGGGTACCACCGGACCGCCGGACCGTGGCGGAATCCATCCGCGTCTTCGTGCCAGCGCTCGCGCCCGGCTGGGGGCCCGAAGCCCCGCGCGACCGCGCCGGGGGGGACCGGTTCTGCGCCGGGCGGCAGCGGCGCGCTCAGCTGGTCAGCCCGGGGATCCGAACGCCCCGCTCGCGCGCGACGTCGATGGCCCGTTCATAGCCTGCGTCTGCGTGGCGAAAGACGCCCATGCCCGGGTCGGCGGTGAGCACCCGCTCGATGCGACGGGCGGCCGCGTCGGTGCCGTCGGCCACGATGACCTGTCCGGCGTGCAGCGAGTAGCCCATGCCCACCCCACCGCCGTGGTGGAAGCTCACCCACGACGCGCCGTTCACGGCGTTGACCAGGGCGTTGAGGATGGGCCAGTCGGCCACGGCGTCCGAGCCGTCCTTCATGGCCTCCGTCTCGCGGTTGGGAGAGGCCACGCTGCCGCAGTCGAGGTGGTCGCGGCCGATCACCAGGGGCGCCTTGACCTTGCCGGTGCGCACGAGCTCGTTGAACGCGAGGCCTGCGCGCGCGCGCTCGCCGTAGCCCAGCCAGCAGATGCGGCTCGGCAGGCCCTGGAACTGCACCCGCTCGGCGGCGAGCACCAGCCACCGCTGCAGCGCGGCGTCATCGGGGAACAGATCCCGGATCACGCGGTCGGTCTCGTAGATGTCTTGCGGGTCGCCTGAGAGCGCGGCCCACCGGAAGGGACCCTTGCCCTCGCAGAACAGCGGCCGGATGTAGGCCGGCACGAAGCCCGGGAACGAGAACGCGGTCTCTTCGTCGAGGCCGCCATCGACCGCACCCGCGCGCAGGTTGTTGCCGTAGTCGAAGGTGTGTGCCCCGCGGGCCTTCAGGGCCACCATGGCGCGCACGTGGTCGGCCATGGTGGACTCGGAGCGGCGCTGGTATTCGGCGGGGTCGGCCGCGCGCAGGGCGTCGGCCTCGTCCACCGTGAGCCCCCGCGGCACGTAGCCGCCGATGGGGTCGTGGGCCGAGGTCTGGTCGGTGAGCAGGTCCGGCACGAGATCGGCGTCGAGCAGGGCCTCGAGGCCGGGAGCCGCGTTCATCACCACGCCCACGCTCTTGGCCACACCCTGGGCGGCATAGCGCCGCACCCGCGCGATGCCGTCTTCCACGCTGTCTGCGATCTCGTCGAGGTACCGGGTCTCGATGCGGCGCCGGGCCCGCTCCGGGTCCACCTCGAAGGCCAGGCAGGTGGCGCCGGCCATGGTCGCGGCGAGGGGCTGCGCGCCGCCCATCCCGCCCAGGCCGGCGGTGACGACCAGCTTGCCCACCAGATCGGCCGAGCCATAGTGCACGCGCCCCGCCGCGCAGAAGGTCTCGTACGTGCCCTGCAGGATCCCCTGCGTGCCGATGTAGATCCATGATCCGGCCGTCATCTGGCCGTACATCATCAGGCCCTTGCGCTCGAGCTCGCGGAAGTGGTCCCAGGTGGCCCACTTGCCCACCAGGTTCGAGTTCGCGATCAGCACGCGGGGCGCGTCTTCGTGGCTGCGGATGATGCCCACCGGCTTGCCGGATTGCACCAGGAGCGTCTCGTCGTCGCGCAGGTCGCGCAGCGACGCCACGATGGCGTCGAAGGCCTCCCACGACCGCGCCGCCTTGCCGCTGCCGCCATACACCACGAGATCTTCGGGGCGCTCGGCCACGTCGGGATCGAGGTTGTTCATCAGCATGCGGAGGGCGGCCTCTTGCACCCACCCCCGGCAGCTCAGCTCGGTGCCCCGCGGCGCCCGGATCACACGCTTCATCACGACCTCCTATGGGGATGTCCGAGCCGCCAGCGCCCGGACTGCAGGATAACCGACGCTCCCCCCCACGACAGGACGCGCGAGCCCCGAAGGACCCGCGCGCCATGTGAGATGCGACACCGAGGGGCTGGTCACCCGCTCGGCGAGACGGTCACGGGGTGGTGGACGCCTGCTTGCGCGCCGCGAGCATCTCGGGGGTGATGATCACCTCCTGCTCGGGCGCGTTGCTGCTGTAGACGAAGTGGACGTTGGACTCGACCGCGTTGTCGGCGCAGTCTTCCAGCTCCTCGAGGCTCGCGTCGTAGACCTCCTGGGTCACCAGGCCGCGGTCGATGTGACGCTGCACGGTGCGGATGTCGAGGTACTCGGTCTCGCGGAGCTTGAACTCGGTCTTGGCCATGGGCGGGCCCTCCTCAAGTCGGGAACGGGGGTGGCGTCAAGCCATGGGCGGGAGGTCGTCGTCGGCGGCCGGCGGCAGATCGTCGTCGGCAGCAGGCGGCAGCTCGTCTTCGGCCGGCGGCGGCAGGTCCTCGCGGCTCGACGGACCCGCGAAGGTGCGCAGCGCCTCGTTGACGTCGAAGCGGCTGGCGTCGGTGGACACCCGGCCGGCAGCGATCTCGCGGAGGGCGGTGACGACCTCCTTGTTGGTGCGCTGATCAGCGATGAGGCACTCGGCCCCGTTGATCAGCTGCTTGGTGCGCTCAGCCGCGGTCAGGACCAGGGCGAAGCGGTTGGGGATCTCCTCGAGGCTGTCCTCGACAGTGACGCGAGCCATCGGGTGGACTCCCAGATAT
>JBDQIL010000903.1:0-2813 GCA_040264415.1 Myxococcota bacterium | reverse complement strand
GTGCTCCTGCGGGTGGTGCACGCGGCCGCCGGCGTCGCGCTCTACGGCGAGACCATCGGGGTGCAGCCGGTCGGGTGGGGCGACGGCATGCTCGAAGAGGCGGTGACGTGGACCACGCGGTGAGCGTCGCAGAGCGCACCGCAGACCGCATCGTGGACCGCCTGCGGCGGCCCTGGATGACCGTGGCGCTCACCGGGGCCGTGGTGGCCACCCACCTCGCCGTGGGCGCGATCCCGTATGCGCGGGGAAACAGCGACCTGCTCGGTGTCCTGATTCGGGTGCGCGGCCCGCGGCTGCTGCACCGCTGCGGGGCCATGCACGGCGCGTCCCTCGACCAGGGCGAGCTCTGGCGTCTGGTCAGCGCGAGCTTCCTCCATGTCGAGGGGCTGCACCTGCTGCTCAACGCGCTGGCCCTGCTGGCGCTGGGGCGCCTCATCGAGGCTGTGTTCGGTCCGGTGCGCCTGCTGTGGCTCTTCTTGGTGGCGGGCGCGGGCGGAGCGCTGCTGTCGTGGCAGGCCGGCAACCCGCTCAGCGTCGGCGCGAGCAGCGCGGTCTTCGGCCTGATGGGCGCGGCCATCGTCTTCGGCTGGCGCCACGGTGCCGGGCTGCCCCCCACGGTGCGGGCCTTCTTTCGCTGGAAGTTGCTGCCCTGGCTCGCCCTCAACCTGCTGCTCGGGCTGCTGCCCTTCATCGACGCCTACAGCCACCTGGGGGGGCTCCTCGCCGGATCGGCGCTCGCCCTCGTGCTCGGCGACGCCGTGGTGCCAGGGCAAGAGGGCACCGCCATCACCCGCGGCGCCATGGCCTTCTGCAGCGTCGCCCTGCTGGTCACCGGGGCGCTCGGCGTCTGGAGCCAGTGGGTGAGCTGAAGGAGGAGACGCCGGTCTGAGTGGGCGTTATCGACTGGTCATGTCACACAGATCCCCACCCGACCTCCCGCGCCTCGACCGCTCCCCCTGCGCGCGGCGCGCGCCATGAGGGTCGTGCTCCAGCGGGTGGCCCGGGCGTCGGTCTCGGTGGACGACCACGTCACCGGCGCGGTGGGGCCCGGCGTGTTGCTGTTGGTGGGGATCGGGCCCGACGACAGCGAGGTGCAGGCCCGGTGGATGGCCCGCAAGATCGCTGGGCTGCGGATCTTCGTCGACGAGGCCGGGCGCATGAACCGGTCGCTGCTCGACATCGGCGGCGGGGCGCTGGTGGTCTCGCAGTTCACCTTGTACGGCGACTGCTCTCGGGGGCGCCGCCCCAGCTTCGTCGGGGCCGCGCCCCCCGAGCTCGCCGAGCCCCTGTACGAGCGATTCTGTGCGCTGCTGGCAGAAGAAGGGGTGGAGCGCGTGGCCCGGGGGATGTTCGGGGCGCACATGCGGGTCGATCTCCTCAATGACGGTCCGGTCACGCTCGTGATAGACAAGTCTTGACGCGTACAGACTACGCCAATCCAAGATGGAGTCCCCCATGGTCATGTTCCGCTCCCCGCTCGTCTTCGCCTTCGCACTGCTCTCTGGCTGCGCGTCGGTCGGGACCGTGAGCGAAGACAACTTCGCCGAGAAGTACGCCGACGTCTTCTGCCGGCAGGCCCAGAAGTGCTCCCGCGGCTACTACGAGTCCGAGTTCTCCGACATGGAGGACTGCATCGGCGAGATCGAGGAGGCCGCAGAAGACACGATGGACATCGCAGACGAGGCGGGCTGTGACTTCGACGACGGAGAGGCCAAGGAGTTCCTCGACACGCTGAACGCGGCCTCCTGCGAGGAGTTCTACGAAGGCGACGCCTACGAAGACTCCGACAAGGTCTTCGACTGCGATGACGGCGACTTCATCTTCGGCGCGGCCGGCGGCAGCTCCGGCGGCGACACGTCGGCCGGCTCCGACGACCCCCAAGATTCCGACCAGCCGGATGATGAGGGTGACTCTGGGCTGTGAGCGCTCAGCGGCCGGCGGGCGCCGCGGGCTCTGAGGCAGAGTCGGCGCCGCCGGTCGCGAAGCCACCGAAGCGCCACGCCAGGTTGAAGCTGGGCAGCAGCCAGGCCAGCTGGGTGGCCGACGTGCCGGCCCCCAGCCGCAGCTGGAGCCGCTCCCACGACGCCTGGTACGCCAGGCTGACCACGTAGCTGTCGGCGATGGCGCTGGCGGGGTCGTCGCGGTCGGTGTCGATGAGCAGCTCGTCGAGCTGCAGCACCGGCGGCAGCCCCACCTGCTGGCCCTGCACGGTGCCCTCGAGTTGCTGGTAGCTGCTGCCGAAGGGGATCGCGCTGGCTTGGATGACCAGGCTGTCTCGCCAGGTGAGACGGACGTCGGTGGCCACTCGGATGGTGCCGAAGACCTGCCGAACCCGCAGGTCGGCGTTCACGGCGTCGGCGGCTGCGACCCACTGGGCGGCCTCGTCGCGGGCCGCGTCGCTCCAGAGGAACGGCCGCAGGGTCTCGGTGCGCGGGATGCCGTCGGCTGCGAGCCAGTCCCAGCCCCCGCCGAGGTGCAGCGACCACCGAGGCGTGCAGATGATCGAGGTTTGGAGACCGACCTTGAGCCACCGGGCGTCGAAGCCGCCGGCGTCGGTCACGCGGTAGCCAGCGACCGTGGGGGTGAGATCGACCGGGCCACCGCGGATCAGGTTGAGCCGCACGCCGGCGTTCCAGGCGCCGAGCCCGTCGAGCACGGGGTTGGTGCTCACCTGCACCCGCGGCGCGAGGCCCACCGCCACCTGCTGGAGCCCCAGCTCCACCTGGCCGAAGTCGAGGGCGTAGGCGTTGTAGTCGAAGGCGCGGCGGGGCCGGATGCCGTCTTCGCGGGGGGCATCGGGGGTGCGCTCGACC
>JBDQIL010000902.1:0-2813 GCA_040264415.1 Myxococcota bacterium | reverse complement strand
GGGGTGGGGGGAGATCGGGCGCGCGCAGGCCCTCCAGGCCCAGGCCTGCGGGATCGAGCCCCACGTCGACATGAACCCCATGCTGGTGAAGCCCACCGGGCTCCGGGGCGCCCAGGTGGTCCAGAGCGGCGTGGTGCTCACCCCAGAGCAAGCTGCGGCGTTGCGCGACGACCGGCCGGCGGCCTTCTCCCACATCACCGACGCCTACGACCGGCTGGCCGAGCGCGCCGATCTGGTGGTGGTCGAGGGGGCGGGCTCTCCCGTAGAGATCAACCTGATGGACCGCGACGTGGTGAACCTGGCGATGGCGCGCCACGCGGTCTCGCGGGCCCAGAGCGCGGGCCAGCCCGGCGGCGTGCTGCTGGTGGGCGACATCTGGCGGGGGGGCGTCTTCGCGCACCTCGCGGGCACGCTGTCGCTGATGCCCCCCGCCGACCGCGCCCTGGTGGCGGGGCTGGTCATCAACCGCTTCCACGGCGACCCCGCGAATCTCGCGCCGGGCCCCGCGCTGCTCACCGCGCACACGGGCGTGCCGGTGCGCGGGGTGCTGCCCTACCGGCCCGACATCCGGCTCGACGAAGAAGACGCCGAGGAGCTGGCCGACCGCGGCGGCGGCGCCATCGACGTGTGCGTGTTGCGCCTGCCCAGCGTGTCGAACTTCACCGACGTCAGCGGCCTGGAGAGGGTCCCGGGCGTGGGCGTGCGCTTCGCCGACCGCCCCGAGGCGGTAGGCAACCCCGACCTGCTGGTGCTGCCCGGCGCCAAGAACACCCTGGGCGACCTCCGCTGGATGCGGTCGCAGGGCCTCGACCGGAGCGTGGTCGCCGCGGCCGAGCGCGGGGTGGCCGTGCTGGGGCTGTGCGGCGGCTACCAGTTGCTGGGCGAGCACATCCGCGACCCCGCCTCCCACGACGGCGCGGGGGGGGCCGCCGAGGGCCTGGGGCTGCTCTCGGCTTCGACCGACTTCTCCCCTCGCAAGCGGGTCCGGCCGGTGTCCGGTGTGACCGCCGGCGGCTGGCTGCTCCCCGCCGGGCTGTCGGTGCACGGCTACGAGATCCACCAGGGCCGCACCCAGACCGCCGCCGCGCCGCTGCTGCACCTCGGGGGCCCCGAGGGCGCCTGCGCCGGCCGCGTGGCGGGCACCTACCTGCACGGGCTGCTCGACTCGGCGGCGGTGGCGACGGCGCTCGTCGACGCGCTGCGGCAGCGCAAGGGGCTCGACCCGCTCCCCATCCAGGTCGAAGACGCGGGGGCGTGGCGCGACCGTCAGATCGACGCGGCGGCCGACCTGCTGTCCGAGCACCTCGATCTCACGGGCATGCTGCCGCGATGAGCCCGCGCCCGCGGGCGCGACCCGAGCCTGGGCTCAGAACTCGACGCCCTTGCGGGCCCGCACCCCCTGCTCCCAGGCGTGCTTGATCACCCGGTGCTCGGTGACCGTGTCGGCCGCGTCGATGAGGGCCGGCTTCGCGTCGCGGCCCGTGATCACGACCGAGACGTGGTCTGGCCGGGCCGCGAGCACGTCGAGGGTGGTCTGCAGGTCGAGGTAGCCGTAGCGAAGCGCGATGTTGAGCTCGTCGAGCACCACCACGTCGTGGTCTCCACCTTCGATGAGCGCGCGGGCGGCCGCCCAGCCCGCCTCGGCCGACGCGATGTCCCGCGCGAGGTCCTGCGAGTCCCAGGTGAAGCCGTCGCCGGCGACCACGTGGTCGATCTCGTCGAAGCGGCGCAGCGCGGCTTGTTCGCCGGTCGCCCAGGTGCCCTTCACGAATTGCACCACGCCCACTCGCTGACCGTGGCCGGCCGCCCGGATGGCCACCCCGAAGCCGGCGGTGGACTTCCCCTTTCCGTCTCCGGTGTGCACCACCACCACCCCGCGCGAGGTGGTGCGCTGCTTCACGGCGGCGTCTTGGGCGGCCTTCTGCGCCTTCTTCTTGGCGAGGTGCGCGGCCGCGCGCGCGGGGTCGATGGGGGCGGGGCTCATGGCGGGTGCACCTTGGCTTGCAGGTCGCGGGCAGCGTGCAGCAGCCCGAGCCCGGGGTCGGAGTGGTATTCGCCGTCGAGCTCGACCACCTGGCCGCCCGGACGACAGGCGGCGACCTGGCCGACCACGGGGTGCCCACAGAGCACGGCACGCATGCCCCCCTGGGTGACCACCAGCGGGGGGTCGAGGGCCAGCACCTGCTCGGCGGTCAGCTGCGGCCAGCCGGTGAGGCCCTGGGCCGCCGCGAGGTCGCGCACGCCCGCCATGCGCAGCAGGTCGGCGTAGGCGGTCTCGGCGGTACCCCCGAAGAAGGTGTCGCCGTAGACGCTCATGTAGATGCCATCGGGCCACGTGCGGTCGGCCACGCGGGCGTCGAGGCCATCGACCTCGCTCTGCACCCGGGCGGCGAGCCGCGCCCCTCGGGCGGGCTCGCCCACCAAGCGCGACAGCACCCCGATGTCGCGCAGGGTGGTCTCGACGCCCCGGAGGTCGCCCGGGTCGAAGACCGGCACGCCCGTGTCGGTGAGCCGCTGCATGCGGGCAGGGTCGATGAAGGGGGAGGCCACCACCAGATCGGGCTTGAGCGCCAGCACAGCTTCGATCTGACCCGCGCCGTCTACCGGCACGCTCGACCCGAAGCGCCAGCCGTCGGGGTGCTGCTCGACGCTCCAGGTCGAGACACCCACCAGTCGGTCGGGCTCGACCAGGGCCTCGAGCAAGAAGTCGGCCACCGGGTTGAGCGACACGATGCGCTGGTAGGGGCCCGGCGTCACGACGTTGCCGCGGGCGTCGGTCAGGGGCGCGGTGGGGTCGATGGGCACGGTGGGAT
>JBDQIL010000901.1:0-2814 GCA_040264415.1 Myxococcota bacterium | reverse complement strand
GACCGGGGCTACGGGGGGCGTCAGGGGGCCTCGTCGACGCGGGCGACCACGACGGTGATGTTGTCGTCTCCGCCGCGCTCACAGGCGAGCTCGATCATGCGACGGCAGGCCTCTTGCGGGCCGTGGTCGAGGGTGGTCTCGCCGATCTCGGCGGTCTCGAGCAGGTTCGACAGCCCATCGGAGCACAGCACGAAGTGATCGCCCCGGCGCACCGCCTGCACGGAGATGTCGATCTCGACGTCCTCCATGTAGCCGAGCGACCGGGTGATGATGTTCTTCAGCTTGTGGTTCTTGGCCTCTTCGGGGGTGAGCAGGCCGGCCTTGATCTTCTCGTTGACCAGCGAGTGGTCTTCGGTGAGCTGCTCGATGCGACCCTCACGCACCAGGTAGCCGCGGGAGTCGCCCACGTGGGCCATGTAGGCGTTGCCGCCCTCGACCAGGAGGGCCAGAGCGGTGGTGCCCATGCCCTTGTACTCGGGCTCGGCGGCGGCCTTGTCGTAGATGCGCTTGCCCGCCAGGCGGACCGCGTAGCGCAGCTTCTCGCGGACGACCTCGACCGGACCGTCGTCGGGATCGGCGCCCACGTCTTCGGGGCGCAGCTCGACCGACGACAGCACCTCTTCGACGGTATTGACCGCGATGGCCGACGCGAACTCGCCGCCCGCGTGGCCGCCCATGCCGTCGCAACACACGAAGAGCTGCAGCTCGTCGTTGATGAGGAAGTTGTCCTCGTTGTTGGTGCGCTTGACGCCCACGTCCGTCATGCCACACGAGGTGATGCGCATGGAGTCTCCGGTGCGGGCGTCCGCCGCTCAAGGGGTGAGGAACACCGCCCGGTAACGCAGCGACGCGCGGGACGTCCAGGGAGCCCCTCGGCCCGCCTCAGCCTTCCCCGCGTGGGGGGAGCTCGGCGGCGACGCGCTGCCACTGCACCAGGGTGAGATCGCCGGGGCGCGCGCTCGCCACGCCTGCGAGCGTGAGCGCGGCGTCCACCCGCTCCCGCGGCCAGGATCGGCTGAGAGGGTTTCGGAGCTTCTTTCGCGGCGCGGCGAAGCCCAGCCGGACCACCGACTCGAGGTGATCGGCGTCGACGCCCCCGGTGTCTGGGGCGTCGAACAGGTCGAGTCGGATCACGGTGGAGTGCACCTTCGGGGGCGGGTGGAAGGCCCCCGGAGGCACCTTGACGGCGACCGAGCCCGCGGCTCGGCCCTCGACGAAGACGGACAGGGACCCGCGGTTTCGGGCCCCCGCAGGGGCGACCATGCGCAGGGCGACCTCTCTTTGGAGCATCAGCACGAGCCGGTCGAGGCGATCGGGGCGCCGCAGCAGGGAGGTCGTGATCGTGGTGCCCACGTTGTAGGGCAGGTTGGCGACGCACCGCCACCCATCGCCGTCGAGCACCGCGCCCCAGTCGAGCTTGGCCGCGTCCGCTTCGAGGATGCGGAGGGCTGGCTGATCGGCGTGTCGGTCGCGGAGGAAGGCGGCGAGGTCGCGGTCGAGCTCGACCGCGAGCACCTCGGCGCCAGCCGCCAGCAGGCGCTCGGTGAGCGCCCCAAGCCCAGGCCCGATCTCGAGGACGCGGCTGCCCGGACCGATCTCGGCCGCGGCGATGATGCGGTCGAGGACGCCTTCGGAGGCCAGGAAGTGCTGCCCGAAGCGCTTGCGGGCGCGACCCTGGAGCTCACGGAGGAGGTGGGAGGGGTGGTCCATCAGGTGCCCGGCATCCAGGCCGCCCGGGCCGTGGCGCTCAACGGGTCGGAGCGACCCGCGAGCAGGTGGAGGCGCCCCGCGTGGGCGATCATGCTGCCGTTGTCGGTGCAGCGGCTGCGGGGCGGCAAGGTGGCGTGTACGCCCGGGAGCGACGCGAGACGCGCGCGCAGTCGGGAGTTGGCGGCGACGCCTCCCCCGATCGCGACCCGGTCGATGCCGGTCCGCTTGACCGCCCGCAGGATGCGGTCACAGAGCACGTCGGTGACGGCCTCTTGGAACGACGCGGCCACATCGGCGGGTGCGGCGCGGTCGGGCCGCTGCAGATGGACGCGAACCGCGGTCTTGAGGCCGGAGAAGCTCATGTCGAGGTCGGTGCGGGCCACCACCTGCCGCCGACGCGACACCGCGCCCTGCGGCTGGGGCCGGGGCCGCGGTCGGGGGAAGTCCACCGCGTCTCCCCTGCCCTGTTCGGCGAGCGCGTCGACAGCCGGGCCGCCCGGGTAGCCGAGGCCCAACATCCGCGCGACCTTGTCGAAGGCCTCTCCCGCCGCGTCGTCGATGGTCTGCCCCAGCACCTCGTAGTCCCCCACGCCCCGCGCCAGGTACAGCGTGGTGTGGCCGCCGGAGACCACCAGCGACAAGAACGGGAAGGCCGGCGGGGGGTCCTCGAGCAGTGGCGCCAGCAGGTGCGCCTCGAGGTGGTTGACCGCGCGAAACGGGACGTCCCAGCCCGCCGCGAGGCTCTTGCCCATGCACAGACCCACGAGCACCGCGCCCATGAGCCCCGGGCCGGCCGTGGCCGCGACCGCATCGGGGCGCTCGATCCCCGCATCTGCGAGCGCCTTCTGAACGGTGACCACCACCTTGTCGGCGTGGGCGCGACCCGCGAGCTCTGGCACCACGCCAAGGTACTGGGCGTGCACCGCCTGGCTGTGGATGACGTCGCTGCGGACGCCAGAGGCGTCGACCACCGAGGCGGCCGTCTCGTCGCAAGAGCTCTCGATTCCGAGGACCCGCGCGTCTTCGGCGCCGGCGGCGAAGGGCTCTCCTGCCACCTTGGCTCCTCTCCCGGGCCCTCTTCCGGGCCTCTTCCGGCTCAGGCGT
>JBDQIL010000900.1:0-2817 GCA_040264415.1 Myxococcota bacterium | reverse complement strand
TCGAAGCGGCGACGAGGTGGGCGTTCTGGCCCGAGAGTTCAACGCCATGGCCGAGGCCGTGGCCGAGCGGGACCGTCGCCTCAAGGAGCGCGCCGAGGCCCTCGACCGGCTCAGCCTCCGCCTGCGTCAGGTGCTCGACACCATCCACGCGGGCCTGGTGGTTGTGGCCGACGGCAAGGCCGAGATGGTCAACCCGGCGGCGGTGCGCCTGTGGGGGGTCGAGGAGGGAGCGCGGCTGCCGCCCCTGCTCCGCGCGCTCGATCCCGGGCGCCATGAGGCCCGGGCGGCCGGAGAGCGCCGCTTCGACGTCGAGGTGGTGCCCTTCGGCGAGCGCGGCACTCTGGTGGTGGGCGAGGACGTCACCCAGCGCCTGCGCGACCGAGAGCGGCTGGCGCGCAGCGAGCGGCTGGCGGTGGTCGGGCAGATGCTCGCCCAGATCACCCACGAGGTCCGAAACCCGCTCAACGCCATGAGCCTGAACGCCGAACTGCTCACCGAAGACCTCGAGGGGACCGACCACCACGAGGTCATCGTCACGATCACCCGAGAGATTCGGCGGCTCGAGGCGCTCACGGCCCGCTACCTCGAGCTGTCTCGGGGGCGGCGGCCCGAGCTCACCCCGATCGACCCGCTCGAGCTGGTCCGCGACGTGCTCCGCATCGAAGAGGCCGCGCTGCGGCGAGATGGCGTGACGGTCGCGGTGTCGGGGGCCGACACAGGGGTGGTCGACCTCGACGTCGACGCGGTGCGCCGGGCGCTGCGAAACCTGCTGCTGAACGCCGTCGAGGCCGGGGCACACACGGTCCGGGTGTCGGTGTCGCGCAGAGACGCGCGGCTGCGCTTCACCATGACCGACGACGGGCCCGGCATGAACGACGCCCAGCGGGCTCGAATCTTCGAGCCCTTCTACACCACCAAGGCGCAAGGCACGGGGCTGGGGTTGGCCATCAGCCGGCAGGAGCTCGAAGACGTGGGCGGCACCATCCGCGTGCAGCCCGGCGACGGTGGAGTGGGCAGCGTCTTCGAGGTGGAGGTCCCGCTCGGCGACGCCTGAGGGTCAGGTGGCCTCGGGCGGGGTGCCGTCGTCGAGGCGCAGCCGCTCCTTCAGGCGAACGGCCTCTCCGGGGGCGAGCTCGAGCGCGTCGATGGCGAGGGAGAGCCCGGCCCCCTCACGATCGACCACGCGGTAGGTGCACGCCTCGAAGAGCTCTGGCCACGGCTGGTGGAGGAGCACGCGCGGATAGTCGCGGCACAGCGCGGGGCGGCTGTCGTAGCTGTCGCAGAGGCGGGTCTCGGGATCGTAGTGGGTGCAGCGGAAGGCGAGCGACCGGCCCTGGCGGATCCGTTCGACCAAGACGAAGCCGTTGATGGTCTGCTGCCACAGGACGAAGATGCGGCGGGTGATGGGCAAGAACCAGATCGCCCGACCGACGGCGATGGTCGGCCGCTCGCAGCAGGCGCCGCAGCCCTCACATTTGCCGCCGAGCCGAAAGCGGGGGGGCCGCAGCCGCCGACGCGCGGTGAGCTCGACCCACCACACGGCCCGCACGGTGGCCTTCACCAGCCGGCGGAGGGGGCCGTCACGCATGGGGAGACCGGTCGGCGCCAGCTGCGGGGGCGCGAGCAGCACCTCGGGTACCAGGTGATGCGCATTGCACATCGTCCCAGCTGATGCAGGTGGTGCCGACGAGGGCAGGCGCAAGTGCCCCCCCGAGCGCCGTCCATCCGACCCGGTGTTGTGCGTTGCTCATGGTTCCACCCGATGCCCTTTCTCCTCCGCCTCTGGCACGGCCACGCCGGCGAGCTCCGGGTCGAGCGGCGAGATCGAGATCAGGCGCTCCATCCACCGGGCGAGCTGCCGGTCGGTGCGGGCGCGGGCACGGAGCTTGGCGGCCGCCCGGCTGCGGGTGGAGCGATCAATGCCCAACCGCCGGGCGACATCGGCACCCGAGAGCGACGTGGAGAGCGGCAACCACCACTGCACCAGCCACCACGCAGGGTTGCCGGACGGGCCCGGCCGACGCCGCTCGAGTTCGGCGCGCGTGCGGCCGGTGACCAACGACAACGCCATCCACGCTGCGTCTTCGGACAGGGGCCAGGGCCCAGGAGGAGGAGGCTCATCCTCGGTCGCGGGCTCTGGAGAGCGGCGCCGAGCACGAAACAGGTGGTCGGGATCGAAGCCGTCGGGACCCGGCTCGACCCCCAGCTTGACGTCGGCGACATAGCGCTCGAAGGCCTCGGCCCCGCCATGCAGCTGGAGCATCAACGCGGGGGAGAACCACTCCGGGCAACGGCTCTCGCCCGTGTAGAAGGCGTGGCTCGTCCAGCTTGGGTCATCGGTCTTGCCCGCCAGGCCGGCCTTCCAGGGGTTCAGGTGCACATAGGCCGCGAGGTGCGCGAGGTAGGGCTCAGAGTCGATGAGTCGGCTCTTGTACCGCGACTGCCACACGGGCCCGTCCCAGCCGGGCTGCGCGTTGAGCCAGCGGCTGTACTGGCCCTGGAGATACTGCATGGCATCGCCGAGACCGCCCGCCCCAGCTGCGAGGACCAGGTGGAAGTGGTTCGGCAGGAGGGCGAACGCGTGAACCTTCACCCCGAAGCGGCGAGGGAGCGCAGAGAGCAGCCCGATGAAGCGAAGTCGACACTCATCACCAAGGAACACCCTTCGCTTTCCGGCCCCTCGATTCATCACGTGGTGGAGCGTACCGGGTTCGTCGAGGCGAGGGATGCGCGGCATTGGGGCTCCGGGGCTCCGACGCTCATAGCGACGGTCCACGTCAATGCACAACACCTGGGACAAAGTGCAACATGAATCAC
>JBDQIL010000899.1:0-2817 GCA_040264415.1 Myxococcota bacterium | reverse complement strand
GCCGGGGGGCGGCAGCGCGTCTCCTGGATCCACGAGGCCGACCTGGTGGCCGCCATCCGCTTCCTCATCGCCCGCGACGACCTCGCGGGGCCCGTCAACCTCGCCGCGCCGGGCCCCCTCCCCCAGCGCGCCTTCATGGCGGCGCTGCGCGCGGCCTGGGGGGCGCCCTTCGGGCTGCCCGCCGCCGCGTGGATGGCCGAGATCGGCGCCCTCTTCTTGCGCACCGACACAGAGCTGCTTCTGAAGAGCCGCTACGTGGTCCCCGGGCGCCTGCTCGACGCCGGCTTCTCGTTCACCCACCCCGACTGGCCCGGCGCCGCCCGCGAGCTGGTGGCGCGCGCTCGCCAGGGCTGAGCGCGCTCAGATGGTGTCGAGGGCGCGCATGCCGGCCCCGCCATAGCCGCCGTACGCCTCGGGCTTGTTGTCGAGGATCTCGTCGATGCGGGCCATGTGGTCGGCGGTGAGCTTGCGGGCCACCGGGATGGCGCCCAGGTTCTCGGTGAGCTGGCCGGGCTTGGTGGCGCCGAGCAGCACGGTCGAGACGTGGGGGTTCTTCACGCACCAGGCGAGCGCGAGCTGGGTCATCGAGCAGCCCAGCTCGTCGTCGGCGAAGGCCGTGAGGGCCCGCACCTTGTCGATGACGCCGGCGTCGCGGTGCCGCGCGAGCATGTCTTGGAGCCACTCGTAGCCGGGCTGGGTGAGCCGGCTGCCCTCGGGGATCGCGTCGTTGTACTTGCCGGTGAGGATGCCCGACATCAGCGGGCTCCAGACGGTGGTGCCGAAGCCGTAGGGCTGGCGGAAGATGGGGTGGTACTCCTGCTCCACGCGCTGCCGGTGGAACATGTTGTACTGGGGCTGCTCGAACTGGGGGGGCTCGAGGCCCATGGTGCGGGCGATCCAGCACGCCTCGGTGATCTGCTGCGCCGACCACTCGCTGGTGCCCCACGCGGTCGCGAGCCCGCCGCGCACCGCGTCGGTCATGGCGCGCACGACCGTCTCGGTGGGGGTGTGGGGGTCGGGGCGGTGACAGAAGGCGAGGTCGACGTAGTCGAGCTGCAGGCGGTCGAGGCTGTGATCGAGGCCCTCGAGCACGTGCTTGCGCGACAGGCCCTTCTCGTTGACGCCGTCGCCGCCCCAGAAGATCTTGGTGGTCACCAGGATGTCGGTGCGGCGCCACTTCTCGCTGTCCTCGTCCATGAGCTGGGCCAGGGCCTCGCCCATCACCCGCTCGGCCTCGCCGCGGGGGCTGCCGTAGACCTCGGCGTTGTCGAACAGGTTGATCCCCCCGTCTCGGGCCACCGTGAGGCACTCCTTGGCGCGCTCGATGCCGGCGTCGTCGGTCAGGCCCTCCTTCACGCCGAAGGTGGCCCAGAAGCCATAGGACAGCACGCTGCATTGGAGGCCGGTGCGGCCGAGCATGCGGTGGGGCATCGCGGTGGGGTCGGTGGACATGGGGGATCCTGTGCCGGGGATGGCGCTCGTGGAGCCGGGCCCTATCCCCCTGCCGGCCCGCGTCAGGCGAAGGGGGCCGTGAAGGGCGCCACGTCGGGGAAGTGGTCGGCCGGGTCGGCCCCGAGGTGCTGCAGCAGGCCCGCGCCCAGGGCCGCTGGCGTGAGCACGGCGCCGCTGGGCGAGGGCTCCCCCGCGCGCATGTCGATGGGCTGACCCACCAGCGCCTGATTGGTGGCGCCGAGCACGCGCCCGCCGGCCACCCCCGGCCCGATGACCATCAGGCTGGTGTAGGGCCAGTGGTCCTTGCCGCCGGTGGCGTTCTGGACCGGCGTGCGCCCCATCTCCGACATCACGAGCACGGTCGTCACGTCGGCCAGGCTGCCGGCCCCGGTGGGGTCGGGCAGGGCCTCGAGCCGACCCATCAGCTCCGCGAGCTCGCCGAAGAGGTGCTCGTAGTTTCGGTCTTGGTAGAAGTGGTTGTTGGTATGGCTGTCCCACTGCGACATGAAGGGCAGCGAGCCGCCCACCGTCACGCAGCGCGAGAGGCCTTGGGCCAACGCGGCCACGCCGGCGTCGAGCCGCTCGCGGTCGGTGGCGAACTCCATCAGGTGGATGGAGTCGACCGCAGCTTCGAGGTCGGCGAGCCGGTCGAGGCCCTGGCGTGCGGCCGCGGCGGTGGCCCCGTCGGGCAGCGCCGCGGCGGCGTCGGTGAGGTAGGCGCGCAGCAGGGCCTCGCGCTCGGCGTCGACCGGCGCACCGCGGGGCAGCTCGCCGCGCACGGTGCCGGTGAGAAGGGGGTTGAGGGGCACCGTGGTGGCGCCCAGGTCGCCCGGGAAGCGCGGGCCGCTCACCACGAGGTGGGGCAGGGCGAAGGCGCCGCCGCTCGCCGCCACGCGGGTGGCCAGATCGGCGGCGTCGGGTCGGCGGCTGCCGGTGAGCGCCAGGCGGGTGCACTGGGTGTGGCTGATGGAGCCGACCGCGAGCCCGTTGATGATCACCGTGCGGTCGGCGTGGCGACCGAAGAAGGCGGCCACCGAGGGCCGGGAGGGGGCGTCGGCGAAGGTCAGCCCGCCGGCGGTCCCGGGCGCGCTGTCGGGGTCGCGGTCGAGGGCGCCCGTCTCGAAGTGGGGGTCGAAGCAGTAGGCGGGATCCCAGCCGCCGGGCACCCAGTAGACGAGCAGCAGTCCGCCCGCGTCGGCGCGCGCCACGCGGGGCAGGCTCAGGCCCGCGCCCAGCCCGAGACCGCCCAGCAGTCCCTGCCGCAAGAAGCGTCGACGCGTGGTCATTCGAAGCCTCCGTAGACGACCATCGAGCCGCGCCAGTCGTCGCCGGGCCGCACGGGGAGGCCGGGCCAGCCGCCGGCCT
>JBDQIL010000898.1:0-2838 GCA_040264415.1 Myxococcota bacterium | reverse complement strand
GCTCGACAACGCCCACCCCGAGTCTGTGCCCGCGCAAGTCGACCCCACCCTGCCCGCGGCGGTCGAGGCCATCCGATGGTTCACGCTGCCCGGCGAGGTCGCGGGCCGCCCGCTCCGCTGAGGGCGCCACCCGCTGGCGAGCATCGCGCCCTCAGCCCGGGGTGAGGGGCCCGCCCTTGTCGAGGGCCCGCTGCCACGCGGGGCGCGCCCGCACGCGGTCGAGCCAGGCCGACAGGTGGGGGCGCTCGCCCGCGCCCCGGTCGAGGCCCGCGGCGACCGGGAAGACCATCTGCACGTCGGCGGCGGTGAGGCGGTCGCCCAAGAACCACGTGCGGGTGGCCATGTGCTGGTCGAGGAAGGCGAAGCTGCGCTCGATCTCTCCGTCTGGGTAGGCCGCCTCGATCCTCTGGGTGATGCCCTTCAGCACCGGCTTCACGAAGAAGGGCACCGGCGCCTGCCGCGCCTTGCGCAGGATGAGCCGCATCACGAGCGGCGGCATCACAGAGCCCTCGGCGTAGTGGAGGAAGAAGCGGTAGAGCTGGCGCTCGTCGGCCGTTTGTGGCCCGAAGCCTGCGGCCCCGTCGAGCCCCGAGTCGAAGACGACCCAGTCGAGGATGGCCCCCGACTCGGCGAGGGCGACGCCGTCGACCTCGATGAGCGGCGCGCGACCGACCGGGTGGACCGCTTCGAGCTCGGGGGGCGCCCGCCACGCCTTGGTGCGGCTGTAGCGGCGCAGCTCGTACGCCGCGCCAAGCTCTTCGAGCAGCCAGAGCACGCGGGTGGAGCGGGAGTATTCGAGGTGGTGCACGGTGATGGTCATGCACCCGACCTATCGCGGCGGCCGCCGCCGCCGGTCAGGAGAAGCGGCGCCGGGCCTTCTTCGCCATCTCACGGGCGATGTACTTCGAGAACTTCAGGTCATCGAGGATGCGCGGCCCGAAGCGCTTGGGCTCCTGGGCCACGCGCCAGGCCCACTCGAAGCCGGTCTTCTGCAGGATGCGGGGGGCGCGGGTGTAGATGCCGGCCTCGATGTCGAAGGCCCCGCCCACGCCCATGACGAAGGGCACGTCGAGCTTCGCGCGGTTGCGCTCGACGAACTCCTCTTTCTTGGGGGAGCTGATGGCGATGAGCAGGATGTCGGTCTTCGCCGCGTTGATCTGCTCGACGATCTCGGGCTCGTCGGGCTCTTTGAAGTAGCCGTTGCGCAGGCCGGCGATCTGCAGCGCCGGATAGCGGGCCTGGATGTTCGCCGCAGCCTTCTGCAGGAACTCCTCCTTCGTGCCGAGCATGAAGACGCGGTAGCCCTTCTTCTCGGCGATGGGCATCAGCTCGAGCATGATGTCTACGCTCGGCACCCGCGCCGGCAGCGGGGTGCCGAGCAGGCGGCTGATCCAGACCACGGGCATGCCGTCGGCCGTGATCTGGTCGCACTTCTTGATGATGTCGGCGAACTCGGGCTCTCGCTGCATCTTGAGCAGCTGGTCGGTGTTGACGCCCACCGACTGGGTGAGGGTCGACCGATCGGCGATGGCAGCCTCGACCTGGGCGAGAGCCTGATCCATCGTCACCCGATCGAAGGGGACGCCGAACATCTCGACCTTGTCGGTGCCCATCGCCATCTCAGCCCTCCTGGCCTGCGGCGTCTTTCTGCACGGTCATGTCGCGCACGGCGCTCGACACGCCCGGGCCGAAGCTGGCGGCGCCGTCGATGCGGTCCCAGTTGTCGCGGAACCAGCGCACGGTCTGCTCGAGGCCGGTGGTGAACTCGGTGTCGGGCGCATAGCCGATGAGGTTGCGGGCCTTGTCGACGCTGGCCCGCAGGCGCTTCTTGGTGTCCCACTTGCGCACCTGCGCCCACTTGATGCCGGCCTTGTTCTCGGTGGCCTCGTTGATCATCGACGCGAGGTCTTTGATCATGGTCTCGCGGCCCGAGGCGAGGTTGAACTCTTCGCCGATTGCCTCGGGCTTCACGCCGGCCCGCATGAGGCCGTCGACGATGTCGCCGACGAAGGTGAAGTCGCGGGTCTCTTCGCCGGTGCCGGTGATGGGCAGCGGCAGCCCCTTCATCGCCCAGTAGATGAAGTTGGGGATGACGTTGCGGTACTGCCCCGGCACCTCGCCCGGCCCGTAGCTGTTGAAGAAGCGCGCCTTGACCACGGGCAGGTCGTGGTGGTGCCAGAAGAAGTTGGCGTACAGCTCGCCGAGCATCTTGGTGATCTGGTACGGCGTGGTCAGGTGCATGCTCATGAACTCCTCCTTGAGGGGGAGGGGAGCCGACGACCCGTAGATGCTGCAGCCGCTCGACGCGTAGACGAAGCGGTCGATGCCCTGGAGCACCGAGTACTCCATGAGCTTGAGCGTGCCCATCCCGTTGACCATGAGGTCGCTCTCGGGGTGGTCGATGCTGTTCTGGTTGGCGAAGAAGGCGGCGAGGTGGAACACCACGTCGGGCTTCTCGAAGAAGCAGCGCTTGATCTTCACCTCATCGAGGATGTCGCCCTCGACGAACATGACGTTGGGCAGGCTGGGCACCGCCCACCGCTCGGAGGCCACGAGGTTGTCGAGCACGATGACCCGCTCCGCCACGCCCGCGAGGGTGCGGGTGAGGTTGGAGCCGATGGCGCCGGCGCCGCCGGTGACCAGGACCGTCTTTCCGGCGTACTGACTGAGGTGGTCGGACATCTGAGGCCTCTGTGCGGGGGCGACCGGGGGCACCGGGCGCCGCGTGGGGTTCGAGCCGGGCCGCGTCGGACCGGCGTGCTCGCGCGACTTCGGTATCCCGCGCCCCCGCCCATCGCACCCGGGCGGCATCCAGACCCGCGCCGGGCTAGCGGGAGG
>JBDQIL010000897.1:0-2838 GCA_040264415.1 Myxococcota bacterium | reverse complement strand
CGCGCCGCGGCGGTCTTCACCCTGAGCGCGGGGCCGCTCCTGATCCTCGCGCTCGTCGTCCTCCCCCTCAACCGTCCCCAGACCGCGGGCCCATGGATGGCCTTCGCTGCCTCGCTCTTCTTGGCCCACGCGGTCTGGGGACGGTTGAGGGGGAGGACGACGAGCGCGAGGATCAGGAGCGGCCCCGCGCTCAGGGTGAAGACCGCCGCGGCGCGCCCCAGATCGCGCAGATACAGCCAGACCTGGAGGGACACGGGGCGAAGCAGGAGCAGCGCGAGGTCGCCGCTGCGGCCACGCTCGGCCAGCTCGCCGCCGACCGGGCTGCTCCAGGTGGACGCGGCCAGCCAGCTCACGACCGCGTAGGTCACCAGGTCGGCCGCAGGGACGCCCGCCACGGCGTCGCGACCGTCGGTGACGGCGAACCAGAGAGACGCGGTGAGCACGCCCACCAGCGTCGCGCTCACCAGCCGCACGGCGACGCCGGCCCGGTAGGCGACCGCGCCCCGGGCCCCGAGCGCCACCGTGGCTCCAGCCCAACTCACAGGGGGCCGCTCGCGCCCTGGGCGGCGGCCACCACGGCCTCGAGGTCGGGCTCCTCCACCGACAGGCCGGTCGGGACCACGCCCGCCGCGTGAAGGCGACCCAGCAGCGCGGCGGCCGCCGCCGACGGAGACGCTCCGGGATCGACCGCGACCCGGGCGGTCCAGGTGCCGTCGGGGAGCGCCTCGGCGCCGGAGAGCGACGCCGGGGGCGCGCCCACGCCCTCGACCTGGAGGGTCGCGGCCGCGCCGTGGGCGGCGCGCAGCCCGGCGACAGACCCGTCGAAGCGCACCCGCCCGGCGTCGAGCAGCACCACGCGGTCGCAGACGGCGGCCACGTCGACGAGGTCGTGGGTGGTGAGCAGCACCGTCACGCCGTGGTCGGCGAGGCCGCGCAAGAAGGCACGCAGGCGGCGCTTCACCCCGACGTCGAGGCCGATGGTGGGCTCGTCCAGCAGGAGCAGCCGGGGCCGGTGAAGCAGCGCCGCGGCGAGGTCGCAGCGGACGCGCTGACCCAGCGACAGCTCGCGCACCGGCAGCCCGAGCAAGGGTCGGAGCTCGAGCAGGTCGGACAGCTCATCGATCCGGGCCTGGGTGTCGGCGGGGCCGAGACGAAAGACCGCGGCCTGCAACGCGAAGGCCTCCTGCACGGGCAGGTCCCACCAGAGGCCGGTGCGCTGCCCGAACACGACGCCGATCTCACGCACATGGGCGGCTCGATCGGCGGTGGGGGCGCGGCCGGCGACCGTGAGGTGGCCAGCGGTCGGCTCGAGGATGCCGCAGATCAGCTTGACGGTGGTGCTCTTGCCCGCACCGTTCCGGCCCAGCAGCGCCACCCGCTCGCCCACATGGATGTCGAGGTCGAGGTCGCACACGGCAGGCCGCAGCTCGCCGCGCGCGAACAGATCGCGCAGCCCCCCCCAGAGGCCAGGCCGCCGGGTGAAGGTCCGGTAGCTGCGACCGAGCTGCCGGGCCTCGACCAGGGGCGGGCTCACGCCTCGAGTGCAGGCTCGGCGGCCGGGGGCTCGGCGGCGACCACAGGCGCGGCCTCGGCGGCCCCATCGGCGGGAGCGGACTCGGCAGGAGCGGCCTCAGCGGGAGCCGCTTCGGCGGGCGCTTCGGTCGGTGCGGCCTCGGCGGACGCTTCGGCCGGTGCGGCCTCGGCGGCGGCGCCGTCGGTGGCGGCCTGCGCCAAGGCGGCGGCCTCAGCGGCCTCCTGCTCGCGCTTGCGCAAGATGGTGGTCGAGCCGGCATCGCGACGGGGGCCGTCGGTCACGCCCGCGTCGGTGGCCTGCACCAGGTCGCCCTGGGCCTGCTTGAGCATCTCGGCGGCCACGCCAGACTCGATCATCGCACCGAGCTCTTGCATGCGGCGGCTGTACACGGCGGCCTCGGCGGCCCCCTCTCCAGCGACCTCGACGGCCTTCTTGTAGGCTTCGAAGGCCAGGAAGACCTGGCCCTGGCCCAGCTCGACCTCACCCAGCACCGCGTGGGCCGGGTGGTAGGCGGCGCTCTTCTTCGCGGCCCGTTCGAGCAGCTGTCGGGCCTCGGGGAAGGCCTGGCGCCGCACGAGCACGCGGGCGCGCTCGGTGAGGGCTTCGACAGACTCGAGCGACTTCAGGGCCTTCTTCAGCAGCCACTCGGCCTGCTCGATGTCGCCGTCGCGGTCGAGGATGACCCCCGCCAGCAGGGTCTGGATCTTCCAGCTCCCAGCGTCGGTGACCAGCGCCTCGCGAAGCAGGACCTCGGAGGCCTCGAGCTGGCTGTCGCGGGCCTCGGGCTCGAGGCCCGGGGTGAAGCGCGCGCGCCGCCGCAGCAGATCGGCCTTGCGGGCCTTGTGGTGGGGATCTTCGGGCGCCAGGCGCAACGCCTCGTCGAGCGAGGTGGTCGCGTTGTCCCAGTGCTCGGGACCCTTGGACGCCCAGAGCTCGCCCAGGAGGCTGTAGCTGTCCGGCATCATGGGCTCGAGCTGTTGGGCCTTCTTCAGCACCCGGATGGCGTCGTCGGACCGGCCGAGAGACAGGTACAGCCCGCCCAAGCGGCGGTGCAGGCGGCCATCGTCGGGGAAGACGCTCACCCCACGCTCCAGCGCGCCGAGGGCCTTCTTGCGATCGTTGCGCCGGTGGCGGTTGGCGTCGGCGTGGAAGAGCTCGGGGACGGGTGCCACCGAGGCGCCCTCGTCGAAGACCTCGCGAATCGCGCCCTTCTTGGCCTGCTCCGCCACCCGCAGCTGACCATCGAGGATGAACAGCTCGGGGCTGGTGGGATCGCCCTTGCGCGCCTCGTTGAGGCGCATGCG
>JBDQIL010000896.1:0-2843 GCA_040264415.1 Myxococcota bacterium | reverse complement strand
GGCCCGTCGGCCGTGGCCGCCCACCCCGCCTCGGCCAGCGCCCCGAGCCGCACGGGGCCCACCGGCCAGGCCCCCGCCATCGAGGCGACGACGGGCAGCCGGGTGGAGGTGCCCACCGCGGTGACCGTGATGGCCGCCGGCAGGGTGAGGGCGAGGGCGGCGTGGCCCCGCTCGCCGTCTCGCCGCGCCTCGATGCCGCCGCCCAGGGTGGCCCCCACGCCGGCCGCGACGACCGGCACCAGCGCGCCGCCCACGGCCACCGCGCGCACCGAGCCGACCCCGCCCCGCCGGGGGCGCGACCGCAGCGGGGTGGCCCAGGCGAGGTCGGCCGCCAAGGCGGTGGCCTCGTGCAGGGTGAGGGCGCCGCCCCAGCGCCCGAGCCAGGCCCCCACCGAGGGGTCGGTCCAGCTCGCGGCGGCCACCACGGCGCGGTCGGGGCCCGCCGCCCGCAGGGCGACCGGGTCGGCCAGGGCCGGCAGCGCCAGCAGGAGCGCGATCACGGCGCCTCCCACGACACGCCCTCGAAGGCGCCGGCCTCAAGGGCGGCGGCGGCGGCGGTGTCTCCGAGGAGCCGGGCGTCCAGCCAGGCGTCCAGCGGACGGAGCGCGTCGGCCCGGGCCTCCGCAGGGGGCCGCGAGGGCGCGGGCTCCTTGGCGGCGTCGGCCTCGGACAGCGGCTTCACCCACCCGTAGTGGTTCAGGCCGTCCACCACCGCGAGCCGGCTGCCCGCGGGGAGCCGCGCCGCGCCGTCGCGCAGGCCGGCCGGATCGGCCACGGCGTCGTCGGCGCCCAGGACGCTCAGGGCCGGCCCCGGCTGGTCTTCGACCGGCGTGCCCCCCGCCGGGAAGCTGGCCAGCAGGACGAGCTCGGTGATCTGGGGGTCGCCCGCCCAGAGCTGGGCCGCCACCACGCCGCCCAGGCTGTGACCCACGGCGGCCGCCGGCGCGCCCGGCTCGACCGCGCCCGAGAGCCCGCCATCGCCCGCGGCCCACGCCTCGACGTGGTCGAGGGCGGCGCGACCCTGCCCGGGCTCCCCCAAGGCGAGGTCGAGGGGGTGGACCGGGCTCACCACCAGGTAGCCCCGCGTGGCGAGGTGGGCGGCCAGCCACCGGTACGAGGCCACCTCCACCAGACCGCCCTGGAGCAGCAGCACGGCCGGGTAGGGGCCGGCGGGATCGACCGCGCCGGCGGCCGTGGCCGGCGCCACCACGTCGAAGCGCAGGCCCTCCTGGGCGCGGGTGAGGCCGCGCAGATCCCACAGGGCGGCGCCGGCGGGCCCCCGCTCGCCCAGCGCGCCCGTGGCCTCGGGATCGGGATCGAGGAGCAGGGTGCCGGTCTCGGCGGGGCCGCAGGCGGCCAGCAGCCACAGCAGGGGGGAGAGGGCGCGGAGTGGGGGCACGGCGAGGCTCCAGACCGGACGCGACGGCTCTACCCCAGCCCCCGGGCGATCTCTACGCCCGCACCGTGACGCCGCCCGCGCCGTTGACCGCCGACACCCACGCCTTGAACGGTCGCGGCGCGCCGACCGGGCGGCAGCGCACGGTCGCCGCCTGGCCGGGCGTGAGGGTGAGGTGGTCGTCGTCCGGGGCCCAGCCCCGGGCCTCGATGTGCACGCCGAGCAGCACCGCGTCGGCCGAGAGGGTGAGCACCACGGCGTCGCCGTCGCGGGCGGCCTCGGCCCGCAGGGCGCCGCCGGAGGGCACGCCGTCAGGCAGCAGCAGGTCGCCGTGCACGACGGCGCCATCGACCCACAGCCGCGCCACCACGGCGTCGTGGCCGGGGGGACCGAAGCGGTAGGCGTGGGTGGCGTCGGTGAAGCGGCCGAGCACCGCGTCGCCCGAGAGGGTGAGCGCGCCGAAGGCCGGCACCGAGACGGCCTGCCGACCCGACGCCACCACGGCCGAGCCGCGCACCAGCGACAGCTCGACCGCGCCGGTGAGGGGCCGCGGGTCGCGGTTGTGAACGTGCAGATCGACTCCGTCGAGGCCCTCGTCGGTCATCAGCACCGCCCGGGCGGCCCAGGCCCGCCGCAGCAACCACCAGGTGGCCTTGGGGCGCCCGGCGTGGTCGAACAGGCCCCACCCCGGGCCCGGCCGCAGGTCGCGCAGGGTCCAGATGGCGGCGCCATCGCAGCCGCTGTCGGGGCGCCGCCACTCGGCGAAGACCCGCTGCATCGCCAGGCCGGGCACCAGCCGCGATCGGGCGCGGTAGCCCGCCGGATCGCGCGACCGAAGCGCGACCGGGTCGCAGCCCCACAGCTCGCGCAGGTAGTGATCGCGGACGTCTTCGAAGTCCCAGCCGGCCGCGGCGTCGCGCGGCACGCCGGCCTTCCAGGCGGGGTCGTGCGGAGGCGGCACCACGCCAAAGTCCTGTCGCAACGCCGACTCATCTCCGATGTTCGAGAAGCCCAGGCACTCGGGCGAGAAGCGCACCCGCGCCCGCCGCGCGTCGCTGAGCGGGCGCCGGTAGGCCCCCACGCCGTAGTAGTGGGTGAGGCCCTGTCGGGTGGAGAAGGGCAGCGGGCCGCCCATGGGCGTGTTGGGCGCCACCGGCAGGCTGGGCAACCAGCGGGCCACCGCCTCGGGCAGCGCCGCGTCGAACAGCGGGCTCGACCACTGGTCGTCGGGCAGCCCCAGCATCGCGGCCTGCTGGTGCACCTCGCTGCCGCCGCACACCACGGCCACGCAGGGACGGCCCTGCAGTCGGCGCAGCTGGTGGTCGAGCTCGCGCTGCACGTTCGCCTGAAAGTCGGGGTCGTCCCAGGGCGGGTCGAGGTTGGCGAAGGGGGCGTCTTGCCAGAGCAGCACGCCATGGTGGTCACAGGCCTCGACCAGAGCGTCGCT
>JBDQIL010000895.1:0-2850 GCA_040264415.1 Myxococcota bacterium | reverse complement strand
GGGCACACCAGCGCCATGGCTCCCCCGTCGGGCCGCAGGCGCACCTCGAGGTCGGGGTGGCCACGGATGGGCCGCCTCCAGAGCACCCGCCAAGCGGCGAGATCCGGATCCGCCATCAAACCAGCCCGTGCTTCTTGAGCTTGTAGTGGAGCGTGCTCCGGGCCAGCCCGAGCTCTCGCGCCGCAGCAGAGCGGTTTCCGCCGACCCGGGCCAGCACCGACGCCAGGTAGGCGCGCTCGGTCTCCGCGAGGTTGGCGGTCGGGGCCGATGGCGGCGGCGCCTCGGGCAGCCCGGCGATGCGGTGAAAGCTCAGCGCTCCGGGGCCGATCTCGGCACCCCCAAGCACAAAGGCCCGGGTGAGCACGTTGCGGAGCTCACGCACATTGCCCGGCCAGTCGTGGCGCGACAGCACGTCGAGGGCCTCCGGGGTCGCCCGACAGGTCGGGTGAAGGATGCGGCAGATGGTCTGGCAGAGCAACGGCAGATCTTCGGGGCGCTGCCGCAGGGGTGGCACGCGAACCAGCAGCACCGCCAGCCGGAAGAAGAGATCCTCGCGGAAGGTGCCGTCGCGCACCGCCTGCGCGAGGTCGCGGTTGGTCGCGGCGACGATCCGCACGTCCGGGAAGGAGACCTCGGTGGCGCCCACGCGCCGCACCTCACCGGTCTCGAGCACCCGCAGCAGCTTGGCCTGGGCGCCCTCGGGCAGCTCGCCGATCTCGTCGAGGAAGAGCGTGCCCCCATCGGCGTCGAGGAAGGCGCCATCTCGGCGCGCGTCTGCGCCGGTGAAGGCCCCCTTCTCGTGACCGAAGAGCTCGCTCTCGAAGAGGCTGTCGGTGATGGCGCCGCAGTTCAAGGCGACGAACGGCGCGTCGGCGCGGGGGCTGTGCTGGTGGACACCGCGGGCGATGAGCTCCTTGCCGGTGCCGCTCTCTCCCATCACCAGCACGGTGTAGTGGTGACCGGCCATGCGCCGCAGCGTGCCGAAGAGCTGCTGCATGGCGCGGCTCTCGGCCACCATGTCGCCGAAGCGAGCCGCGAGCGGCAGCTCCTCGGTCTGGTCGCGGCGCACCTGGAGCGTGGTCCGACCGACCCGAAACGACTCGTCGCCCGCGAGCGGGGTGATGTCTCGGACGCGCTCTCCATCCATGAAGGCCCCCCCCGAGCCCGGCTCGACCATCGCGCGCCCGCGGCTCACCCGCAGCCAGGCGTGGTCGCGCAGGAGGCTGGGGTCGGTGAGCTCGATGTGCGAGCCGGGCCCGCCGACGCTCAGGCGGGGGTGTCGCAGCAGCACCGTTCGCCCCGCGTCGGGCCCCTCCACCACCTCGAGCACCGCGCGCTCCACCCGCAGGCCGTTGCTGTCGCTGGCGAGCAGCAACTCGTGGGTCTGGTCGGGCTCTTGGGGCGCGGTCGGGCGTGCCTCGCGGCCGTTCAAGGCCACCTCCACCCGGTAGGTCCCGAAGGTGAGGACGCTGCCGTCATCGAGATCGGCCCGCTGCTGCACCCGCTCCCCGTCGAGGAGGATGCCATGTCGGCTGCGATCCACCACCGACCAGCCGTCTCGTGTGCCCTGCACCAGGAAGTGGGTTCGGCTCACGGTCTCACCCGGCAGCGCGACGTCACAGGCGTCGGCGCGTCCGATGGTGGTGCGACCGGGCCGCAGCCGGAAGTCGATCAGGAGATCATCTCCACGAAAAAACCGGAGCGAGGGCATGGTCGAGATCTCCCGGCGCGGGCCGTGGACACGGGACAAGGCCGCGCCGATAGGGCATTATGCCCTTGTCTCGGCACAGGCGACCCGGCGATGAAGCGAACCCTACCCCTGCTGTGGTGCCTGTCGGCGTGCTTCGAAGCGGGCAGACCGCCGCCGCCCCCGGCGCGGATCTGCGCCCGCATGGTGGAGTGCGGCGGGTGGGGCTGGCGCGACCAGAACGAATGTGAGCAGGGCGTCTTCGAAGACGGTGACTACGACGACGGCTGCGTCGCCGAGAAGAGCTATCGGCAGTGCATGGACCGCTGCGTGGACCAGGCCTGCCCGCAGTTCACCGATTGTGAAGCCGACTGCTGGGAGCGCAGCTGCTGACCGGTGGGGCTCAGGGCGCGGTGGGCGGCCCGTCGAGCGCCGCCCGGGCGGCCGCGACGAGGGCGGGGATGGACAGCGGGGCGGAGAGCCCGGCGTGGGCGTCGCCGTCGCGAAAGACGAAGAGGGCCGGCAAATGGAAGGCCTCGAGGTCGGCCAGGACCCCCGGGCAGCGATCCGCCTCGGCGTAGAACACCGCGACCTCGGGGAGCGCAGCCGAGAGCTCGGGCAGCAAGGCGCGCAGCCTCCGGCAGGCGCCGCACCCCGGGGTGCCGAACGCGACCAGCGCGGGCCGGTCGAGCGCCTCGAGGGACGGGTAGAGGGACTGGTCGGTCAGCATGACCCCAGCGCTATCGCGCGGGGAGCGCGAAGACGCCTCGCGTGACCGGCGGGCCCAGGTCGGCCTCGATCGCCGTCCAGGCCGCGGGGGCCAGGGGGCTCCGCCGCTCGACCACGAGCACGTGCGAGAAGCCGGCGGTCGAGAGGTCTCGGGCGAGCCCGGGCTGCCGCTCCCCCCGGAGCCAACCGTCGGCGCGTGCGCGGAGGCGGGCGTGGACCGCGCCGCCGCCGTCTGGCCGCCGCGTGGCCCGTCGCAGGCCCTCCAACATGGGGAGACCGTGGATCGGCTGCAGCCCCAAGGCCGCGTCTCCGGCGCCGGTCAGGTCGACCACGGCCGATCCGTTGGCGCGCAGCCACGCCGCCGCGCTGGCCCCCTGCGGCGCCACCGGGGCGCCCCAGCTCGTCGCCAGCAGGAGCGGCCCGCGGCCCCACAG
>JBDQIL010000894.1:0-2850 GCA_040264415.1 Myxococcota bacterium | reverse complement strand
CGAAGCGCACCGAGTAGACCGGCGCGAAGTGGTGCCCCAGGCAAGACCAGTCGTCGCCCCCGTCGCGCCCGAGGAACACGTTCCCGTGGTCGATCCGAAGGCCAGCCGCTCGCCGTGGCGGTCGAGCGCGTGCCGGTAAACCAGATCGAAGGCCGCCGCTTGCGGGAGCCCCCGCGTGAGCTGCTGCCAGGTGGCGCCGCCATCTTCGGTGCGGCACACCCGCAATCGGCCCCCCACCGCCGCGCGCTGCTCGTCGGAGACCGCCGGCACCACCCACGCCACGTCGGGGTGCTCCCCGGGCGCGATGGGGAAGCCGAAGCCCACCGGGCCGTCGGCCTCGGAGACATCCACCCAGGACCGCCCCGCGTCGGCGCTGCGAAACACGCCCACGTGGTTCTGCTGCCAGAGCACGTCGGGCGCGGTCGGACAGGGCGCCACGAAGTGCGGGTCGTGACCGGTGTCGTGCTCCTCGTCCGGCAGAAACGGGGCCGGGAGCCCCCGGTTGCGGGACGCCCAGGTCGCTCCCCCATCCAGGGTCTCGAACACGCCCCCGCAGCTCACACCGACGAAGACGCGGCGGCTGTCTCGCGGGTCGACAAAGATCGAGTGCAGACCTGGCGTGTCTCGGCCACCCCCGAACCAGCCAGGGCGCCCGCCCTCGACGCCGAGGCGGCTGGGGTGGTCCCACAGGCCCCGCAGCAGACGCCAGCGCTCGCCCCCGTCGTCCGACCGAAACAGCCCGCCGGGGTTGGTGCCGGCGTAGAGCACATCGGGCTGGTCGGCGCCCCCTGGCGCCACCACCCACAGGTGCTCGAGCACCGCCGCCTTCGTCTGGCCGGTCCAGTGGTCGCGAAAGCGCTCGCCGTCGGGGTAGGCGGGCACCGGGAGCGCGCGCCAGGTGGCCCCGTGGTCGTCGGATCGGTGGAGCTTCGCGCCCCAGTGGCCATGCTGGAGGGCCGCGAAGCGCGCCCCCGTTCGTGGATCGCAGAAGGCGTACTCGACCGGGATGCCCGCGAAGGCGACGTCCCGCACGCCGAAGCCGTGCCGTCCCTCTGCCAACGTGACCAGCCCCTTTCGGGTTCCCAGCATCAGCTCCACCATGCCCACCTCCTGGCGCTCCGCGGCGCCCATGTCCGCTTCATCCCCCAGACAGCGCCTGGACCACCACCAGCTCGGTGGCGGGCCCGACCGGATCGGTCAAGCCGTGCCGGTCGCGGAGCGTGTGGCCGTCCTTGAAGATGTTGACGTGCCGCCGCAACCGCCCCGCGTCGTCCACCAGGTAGCCAGCGAGGCCGGGGTGGCGCGCATCGAGGGCCGCCACCGCCTCAGCCACCGTCGCGCCCGACACGACCTCGCCGCCGACGCTGAGGTCGGGGAAGAAGCGCTGCAGGTGGCGGGTGAAGCGCACAGTCGGCATGCGGTCAGGATGCCACGGACCCCATCCCAGCCGCGGCCAGCGCCGCCTGGAGCTGCGCCGCCGGATCCGCGCCGTCCCACGCCGCGCGCTGAGCCGCCGCCAGCGCCTTGCCCAAGAGCGGCCCCTGCGGCACGCCCTCCGCCAGCAGGCGGTGACCATCGAGGGCCGCCTCGATGGCATGCCCCTCCCGAAGAAACCAGCGCGCGCGGTCGGCCGCGTGCGGGGCGCGGGCCAGGGCGAAGACCACGGTCTGTTCGACCGGCGAGAGGGCCGCGAGGGTGTGCGCGGCGTCGCTCGGGCGACGCGAGCGGCCCACCCGCTGCAGCGCCGTGGCCACCCGCTCCGGTCCCAGCACGAAGCTGTCCTGCCGATCCCGGGCACCCGGTACCATGCGGCGCAGGCCATCGCGGTCGGCCTGCGGCACGCCCTGCCCCACCCACACCCAGAGGGCGTCGGCCTGGCGCACGGCCCACCCCGCGCCCCGCATGCCGCGGAGCTCGCGCGTGGCGCCCGCGATCCGGTGGACGTCGTCGAGGCGATCGCCGCCCAGCCGCAGGCGGGGGTGGACCGCGGTGAGCAGCCCCCACGCGTCGAGGTTGCGTAGGCAAGCCGCCACGGCCCGCTCGGCCAGCAGTCGGTCGAGCTCGGCGCCCAGCCGCTCGCGCCCGAGGTGCTCCAGCGCGCCGGCCCGCAGCGCCGCTCGAAGCAGGCTGGCGGTGTCCTCGGCGAGCGCGAAGCCGAAGCGGCCTGCGAAACGCGCGGCGCGGAAGCCCCGGGTGGGGTCGTCGTGGAAGCTCAAGCCGTGCAGCACCCGCAGGCGCCCAGCCTTGAGATCAGCGTAGCCGCCGTGCGGGTCGACCAGCTCTCCGACCGAGCCGGGGGCGAGGCTGGTGGCCATGGCGTTGAAGGTGAAGTCGCGGCGACCCAGGTCGCGGTGGAGCGCGGCATGGAGGACCTGAGGGAGCTGCGCGCGCGCGGGGTAGACCTCGGCGCGCGCCCGGGCGAGATCGATCGTGGCGCCGCCCTGGGTGTGCCACTTGGCGGTGCCGAAGGCCGCGTGCTCCGTGACGTGCCCGCCGTGCTCCCGCGCGAGGGCGCGGGCCAAGGCCACCGCGTCGCCCTCGACCACGAGGTCGACGTCTTCGATGGCGTGCTCCATCAGCAGGTCTCGAACGGCGCCACCCACCAGGTACACGGGGCAGCCGCGCGCCGCTCCCAGCTCGCCGGCCGCGCGCGCGCTGGGCCACGCCGCGCCCAAGTGCTTGCGAAGCAGCCCGAGCATGATCCGTGCGTGGGGGGGCCGCTCCTGTCGCGGCGGATCGACCTGGGCGGCGAGCTCCATGAGCAAGCCGGTTCGCGTGAGCAGCGCGTGGGGCGGCTGACCCGCGCGCGCGACCATCATCAGCCGCCCGCCCTGGCGGGCGGCTGATGAT
>JBDQIL010000893.1:0-2853 GCA_040264415.1 Myxococcota bacterium | reverse complement strand
TCCGAAGCCGGCTGGACGGCATCTCGGTTCGGCGTCGGGCCTACGCAGGGGCTCATCCACCCACCGTCTGCCGGTCGGGGGCCGTCGCCCACGGCGGCCCGCCGGGCGACGTCCCCCGACCGGCAGACGGTGGGTGGATGAGCCCCTGCGTAGGCCCGACGCCGAACCGAGATGCCGTCCAGCCGGCTTCGGACAGCGCCCGACAGACTGCGGTCGCGGCGCCCTCGGGCCAATCCGGTCCGGCGAAGACCGCGGCATGGCTGGTGGCTTCGTGGCGAGCCCCGAGGCGCTGCGTAGAACGCGCGAGCCCTCGGGGGAGCACCGCGAAGGCGGGTCCGAGCAGCAGCCGCGCGTGGGGGGCGCGGCCTCGCACGCCAGCCCACCGCTGCCCAAAGCCTGCACAGACCACCATCGCCGCGTTCGGCAGGGCGACGCTCGGCTGTGGAGCGAAGACCACGGACGGACAGCCCGCCGCCGCTGCGCGCCAGGCGCTGCCGAGGTGAGGGCCGTCCGAACAGAGCGCGACCGCGCCAACGCCCTCGGCGACCGACTTGCTCTCGTACCCGTCGGCGGCTGTGCCTGGGGTGGTGGTGAGAGTGTGCACCTCGATCTCGAGGGCGGCGGCGGCCGCCTGCACCCGGGCCGAGGGCCGGTGGGTCACGAGCGTCGCCGCGCCTCCGGCCGCTCGCCAAGCCTCGGCGAGCCGCAGCTGGCGTGCCAGGCGCCACTGGTCGAGCCGGTCCGAGCCATCCGCCCGCAGCACCAAGGGGCCGATCATACCAACGGCAGCGGCGGGGCCGCCGGTCTGTTCACGCAGGGGCCCGCGCGGGGTGCGGTCTGGCTGAGTGAGGGCATAGGGAGCCTTGCTGCGGCGCGAGACGAGCCGCGGAGTGGGCGGCCCGGCAGGTGCGCGCGCCCGCCGGGGTCGCAGCATACCGCGGGGTGTGTTCGAGGCGGTCGCCCAGCGCGCCGCGGGCCCGGCCGCTACCGCCCTCAGCCCTTCTTCTGCTCGATGTGGGCGTTGATCTCGGCCCACTCCGGGTGGGCGGCGACCAGCTCGAGCACGGCGTGCAGGCCGAAGGGGGCGCCGCCACCGCCGGCTGCGACATGGTCGAAGATTCGCTGGAGGAGCGCGTAGTCTTCGGGCGTGTCCAGGGTCCAGCGGTGACCGCTGTGGTCAGCGTCGCCTTGAACGCCGGCCAATCGAAACCGATCCGGGTTGCGCCAGATGTACTGGGTGACGTGCTCGAAGTGGCCGGGCAGGCTGCCCTCGGCCATCACCGCCGCGATGGCGTCGGCCGAGAAGACCTCGGTGTCGAGCCCCCGCGGGTAGGTGCGCCGCCCGAACACGTTCGAGACGTAGTCGAGCGCGCCGTTGGCCTCGACGAAAGTCCGCACCACCTCACTCGACACCGCCGGGTCGAGCACCGGGCAGTCGCCGGTGACCCGCACCAGCGCGTCGGCCTGGGTCTCGATGGCGGCGGTTGCGTAGCGGCTCGCGACGTTCTGCTCGTCTCCGCGCACCACCTTCGCAAGCCCTGCACGATGCACGAATTCGGCGAGGGGATCGTCCTTGGCCAGCGTCGAGGTGGCCAGCACCACCTCGTTCACGCCATCGATGGCGGCCGCGCGACGCAGCACGTGCTGGATGACCGGCTCGCCGGCGAGCGGCATCAGCACCTTGCCGGGCAGGCGGGTGGAGCCCATGCGGGCCTGAACGACGGCGACGACGCGCATGCGGGCCTCCAGAGGTGGCGCCGAGAGCATAGCGCAGCAGGGGGGGCGCCCGGCGGATAGGGGAGGGCGCCCGGCCCCGGGAGCCCCGATGGACCTCGCTGCCTTCGACCGCGCCCTCGTGGTCGCCGCCCACCCCGACGACGAGGTGCTGGGCTGCGGCGCCACCATCGCGCGCCTAGCCGACCAGGGCTGCGTAGTCGATGTCCTCATCCTCGCCGAAGGCGTCACCAGCCGGTACCCCGCGGGCACCCCAGCGCCGGCAGCAGAGCTGGAGGCGCTCCACGCCCAAGCGCAGGCTGCTGGGCGGGTCTTGGGGGCCCAGTCGGTCACCGTCGCGGGCTTCCCCGACAACCGCATGGACAGCGTGGCCTTGCTCGACGTGGTGCAGCGGGTGGAGCAGGCCGTGGTCGCCAGCCGGCCACAGCTCGTGCTCACCCACCACGGCGGCGACCTGAACATCGACCATCAGGTGGTGCACCAGGCGGTGCTCACGGCCACACGGCCCACCGGCCCGCAGGCGCCCGCCGCCGTGATGCTCTTCGAGGTTCCGTCGTCCACCGAGTGGGCCTTCTCGCGTTTCGCCCCTGCCTTCCGCCCGCAGGTCTTCATCGACGTCGCCGCGTCGATCGACCGCAAGGTGGAGGCCATGGCGATCTACGACGGCGAGAGCCGGCCCTTCCCGCACCCGCGGTCGGCTGGCGCGCTCACGGCCCTCGCCCAGACGCGGGGCAGCGCCGCGGGCGTGCTCGCGGCAGAGGCCTTCGAGGTCGCGCGGCTGCGGTGGTGAGCCCCACGGTCTGGTTTCGCGCCGACGGCGGGCGTCGGCTCGGCGGCGGCCACCTGGCTCGGTGCCGCGCGGTGGCCGAGGTGCTGGCCGAGCGCGACCAACCGACCGCCCTGGTGTGCACCCGAGAGACCGCGGCGCAGGCCCCGTCGTTCCTCGATGGGCCGTGGCGAGTCGTGCCTGTAGACACCGTGAGCGAGCTGCCTGACGCTGCTATCGAGTCCGCCATCCTGGTCGATCACTACGAGATCGGGGCCACGTGGGAGGCCGCCCGCATCGCCGCTGGGTGCCGCGTGGTGGCGCTCGACGACCTCGACCGCGCGCACCCACCG
>JBDQIL010000892.1:0-2857 GCA_040264415.1 Myxococcota bacterium | reverse complement strand
GGCTGCGAGGCCGGACAGCAGGGCGAGGCCCGCGACCAGGCCCAGGCTGCGCAGGGTGGGGGAGGGGCGCCGTCGCATCACTGGCTCCGCTTCATCATCGAGTAGCCGACCGTCAGCGACACGTTCTGCTTCAAGAACCAGCCCTGGGTGTCTTCGGTCTTCTCGCGGAACTGGACGAGCACGTCGTCGCGCACCTGCACCCGCAGGGCGTCGCCGCTCTTGAGGAAGACGCGCATGCCCACGCCCAGACCCACCGTGGGGGCCACCGCGATGGTCTGGTCCGGCATCATGGCCTGCTCGAGCGTGGCGCCCACGCCGCCGATGCCGTAGACGTCGTGGTGGAGCACGTTGTTGCCGCGCCAGTTCATCTTGGCGTAGATGGGTGACCACTGGGCGTCCACCATGGCCGCGCCCAAGAAGCGGTAGGCGTCGGGCTGGATGCCGTAGGCCGGCCCCTCGAGCTGGCGGTAGCTGTACGACTTGAGGCTGTAGCCCCCGGACAGATCGCCTTCGATGGCGAGCTCTTCGCTCAGGTGCTTGCCCACCCGCAGCGAGGCCATGGGGGTCGTGGTGAAGGTGTCGAAGGGCATCCAGCCGACCGCGGCGCCCACCTCGAGGGCGCCCTCCTTCGGGTAGAGCAGCTTCTGCACCACCGAGATGTCGCTGTTCTTCAACACACCCACGTCCAGGGTCTCCTGGGCGAAGGCCGCGGGCGAGGCGAGGGCGGCGGCGGCGGCCAGCAGAGAGGGGAGGCGTCGCATGGTCGGATCCGGAGAGAGGGTGCCCCAGGGGGGCCAGTGCAGAAGAGCCGGTGCTGTCGTGCCGAGGCCGAAGGGCGGGTTCGGCGGCGTGGGCGCGGGGCGGAGCGCCGGCGGTCTCAGAAGGGCAGCTCTCGGGGCTTGGCCTCGAGCGGGCGGTAGAAGATCTCGACGTCGGAGTTGAAGCCGGGGATGGCCGCGCCCCAGAACGTGATGGCGTTGTCGGAGGCGTCGTAGGACCAGCCGTCGGTGAAGGCGTCTGGGCTCTCGGCCGTGATGTCGTCCGGGTCACGGGGCTCGGCCTGCGCGATCTCATCCCCATCCACCCACACCCGGATGGTGTTGATGTCGGGGATGCTCTGCAGCTGGAAGGCCGTGAGCAGGTTGACCAGCAGGTCGCCGAGGTCGGTGAGGTGCTCGGAGAAGTCGGAGGGTGCGCAGCCGTCGGCGCTCTCGACCACGATGTTGCGGTGGAAGCCGCCCGTGGCCGCCGACGCCTCGATCAGGCGCTCGAGGCTCCAGGTGGGCGGCGTGGGGTTGAGCGACGAGCCACAGATGACCCCGCCGGTGGCGTCGTCGATGCTGGGCACGATGGTGACCATCTTGACCGGCTTGCCGAACTCGGCGAGCGGCTCGAGGTAGGGCTCGGTGGGGTCGACCTCGCCGATGGCCATGCGCCGGCTGTCGTCGCCCTCGTCGCTCACGACGACGACCACCACGGTGCCCTCATCGCGGAAGAAGCCGTCGTTGGTGAGGTTCGACGAGCCGTCGAAGGGCGATTGGGGATCGTAGCAGTCTTCGGGGACCACGTCGGGATCGACCGAGCGGCAGAGCGCCATGAGCGCGGCCTCGAGGGGCTCTTCGTTGCCCGAGCCCTGCGAGGTGTCCTCCCAGAGGCCGAAGCCACAGACGCAGTCGAGGTACTCTTCGGAGATGGTCTCGGGCTGCACGCCCGCGTCGCAGGCCGCGTCGTCGTAGGTGGGGTCGGACGGGACGTCAGTGTCGGCCCAGTAGGCCGTCTCGCACAGCAGCTGGCTGCGGAACTCGCCCGCCACGTCGGCTGTGTTCTTGTTGACCACCGGGCCGATGAGGCGACCGGCCTGGCCCGCGGCGGGGCCGGCGCTGGCGTCGTACTGCACCGACGTGGTGGTGATGCCCAGGTTGTAGTCGAGGAAGCGACCGCGTTGCTGGGTGTAGGAGATGTAGTTGCCCACCGCGTCGGTGAGCGTCTCGGTCACCGGGGTCGCGCCCTCGGCGCTGGTGAGCGTGTCGATGAACGTGTTGAAGTTCAAGGCGAGGGCGGCGGTCTCGTCGGCCATCGACGCCGAGTTGTCCACCACGAACAGGATGTCGGCCTCGTTGGCGAAGGCGGCCTGCTCGTAGCCGGCCTGGTTGAACAGCAGGTAGCGGTTGCAGCCCATCAGGCTGCCGGCGGCTGCGGCGAGGGCCAGCGCGCGGAGCGGGCGGCGGGGGTGCGAATCGCGCGGGGCGTGCTCCACGGCTTCTCCTCGGTTCCAGGGCCCCGCATTGTATCGGCCCCGGGCCGATCGCCGCAACCGCCCCGAGCACCCCCCCGGCCCGCCGGGGATCGCGCAGAAGAGCGTGCCGAACGAGGGAGGCATCAAAAGGCTTCAGGTTTGCCGCCTCGCTCCGAACAGGGACTTGACCGGACGGGAGTTGGACGCGCTCCCCCGGCCGCCCCGAACACCGCGGCCCGTTGGAGGACCCATGCAGACCCAGACGACCCGGATCTCGACCGAAGCCAAGGCGCCGTCGGCCTCGGAGCGACGCCAGAGTCGCCGCCTGCCGATCAACGTGCTCGTCGAGTACGAAGACCGCCAGGACTTCCTCACCGACTACACGGCGAACATGGACATCGGGGGGATGTTCATCAAGACCAGCACCCCCCTCGAGATGGGCATGCGCTTTCGCCTGCGCTTCAAGGTGTCGGGGCGCGACAAGCCGATCGACACCGTGGCGGTGGTGCGGTGGAACCTGCACCCGAGCGAGGCCGGGCCCCTGAACGCTGGCATGGGCGTCCAGTTCGAGCGGCTGGGATCGAGTGACGAGGCCGCGGTGCAGAGCATGCTCGACGAGTG
>JBDQIL010000891.1:0-2859 GCA_040264415.1 Myxococcota bacterium | reverse complement strand
GTCGGGGGGCAGCCGGTGGCCGGCCATCCAGGCGCCCAGAAGGGCGTAGCTGTGATCGACCAGCTCCATCCACGGGTGGTCGGGGTCGACCACGGAGAACGCGCGGAACGCTGGGAAGAACCAGTAGGACGGGTTGACGGGGATCGGGTGCTCGTCATGGGCCCAGGGCCCGGGCAGCAGCACCCGCCACGGGCCGACCTGGGCGACCTCCTCCTCCCACACCGTCGTGATCAAGCCGATCGCTTGGTCGCGGTAGGCGGGCTCGTCCCACCGGTCGGCAGCCGCCAGCAGCGCGTGGGCCATCCAGATGTCGGCGTCGGCCGCGGGGTTGGGGTCGATGACGCCCCAAGAACCGTCGTCGCGCTGACCCCACCGCCACGCGGGCAGCGCGGTGGGCTCGCCTCCCTGGAGGTTGTCGCGGGTCCACCGGAGCAGGCGATCGAAGGCCCGCCGATCGTCGATCCAGACGGCCCGGTGGAGGGCGTAGGCCTGACCCTCGGATGTGGTGACGTCGTGGTCGGCGCGGTCAATCACGCGGCCATCGGCCTGTACGAAGCCGCGCTCGTAGGCGCGCCACGAGCGGCGCAGCAGGCAGGCCCCCGAGGGGGCCGCCGCCGCGTCTTGGGCCAGCAGCGCTGCTGCCAGCCCCGCGCTCGGGGCGAGGAGTCCCATCAGGCCTGGCCTCCGCGACGGGCGGCCCACTCGCGAACGACCAGTGCGAGAATGAAGGCGGCGATGAGGACGGCCCCGGCCAGCGCCCACCAGCTGTCGCGCAGCAGGGTCTGGAGCTGGCTGCGCAGCGGGATGGTGCCCACCTGCTGGGTCTGCGTGATCTCGAGGTTCTTGACCGGCGGGGTCTCGTCCGACGGGCCGTCGGTGACCACCGAGAGCGACGCGTCGAAGGCCCGCAGGGTGCCCTCGTCTTGCAGCGTGCGCACCAGGCGCGGCAGCATGGTGTCGTCGCCAGAGCGCACGGTGAGCGCGGTGCGGCCCGCGTCGGTCAAGACGGTCTGCTCGAGCGTGCCGTAGTTCTTGCTGACCGTGGCCACCATCTTGGCGTCGCCGTCGCCGTTGAGCTTGCGCTGCACGTCGCCGGGGAGGGTGGCCTTGCCCTGGCTGGACAGCGCGTCGTACACGGCGTGGGGGCCGTCACCGACCAGCGAGATGATCTGAGCCGTGCCGGCACGCTCGGCGAGCCCGCTGGTGGCCGGGACCACCTGCAAGCGGGGCGTCGCGGCGACAGCGCGGCGGCCCAGCTCCGAGGCCATCTGGCCCGCGGCGGTGGCGTCCCAGGCCGACGGAGAGCTGTCGGTGACGATGACCACGCCTTCGTCTGCCAGGGCCTCGCCGTACGGCCACAGGTCGTACCGAAGCAGCCCGAGGTCGGGCAGCATCGAGTAGTGGTCGCGGTTGACCTCGATCTTGGTGCTCGAGTAGACCGTGCCCCAGATGTGGCTGTCGGTGATGTAGACGCAGGGGCCGAAGTCGCGCGGGAAGAGGTGGAAGATCACCTCGACCTCGTTGGCCGGCTCCATCAAGTCGAAGGGCAGATCGACCCAGAGCCGCTCGCGGTCGTCGCCGTCTACGTCATCGAGGCCGATGCTGCGCAGGGTGACGCCGTTGAGGCGCACCTCGAGGGTGCTCAGGCGGGTGTCGAGGTAGGCCGAGTAGCCGTAGTCGATGCCGATCTTCGACCCGTCCACCTGCACGTGGGCGTCGCCCTCGAGCTTCAGCGGGATCTGGATGGGGGGGGCGTAGTAGCCGCGCACCGTGGTGTCGCCGATGCCCAGGTCCACCAGCGTGAACTCGGGCTCGACCGGCACGGGCAGGGGCTGCTGCCGCGTGGGAGGGGGCGATCCGCTCTCGATCGACTCGATGAGCGCGACGCCACCGGCGAGGATCTCGTTTCGGTCGTCGCTCGCGAAGGCCTCGGCGGCCTTCTTGAGGCCCGCGGCGTCGCCGCCGGTCACCACCAGCGCGGCGTGGGTGGGATCGCCCGGCTTGGGCATGATGGCGACCATGCCCGCCCCCGCCCCCGGCAGGTCGCTCAAGAGCTGGCCCACCATGGGGTTGTCGGCGGGCGTGCCCACCACGAGCACGTGGCCGGGGGCGTCGGAGGCGTTGGCCACGGGGCGGCCGAAGTGCACGCCCCGGTAGGCCGCGAGGCGCCCCAGAGTCAGGCCGATCTCGCCGACCGCCTCGAGCTGGGAGGCCGAGGCCTTGGCGGAGCCCGCGAGCGACACGACGAGAGGGCCGTAGTCGAGGGGGTCGAAGATGGGCCCCGGCAGCGTGGACAGGTCGGCGGCGACGGGGTCTTCGTAGTAGTCGAAGACCAGCTGTGACTCGTTGCTCACCCGGGTCCAGAGGGCGGGGTCGAAGGGGTCCTCGCACTCGTCTTCGATGTGCTGGACCACCGACAGCTTCAGCTCGTTGAACTGCTTGAGCAGGTCGCGCCGAATCGGCACCTCGAGCACGCCGTTGGCGATGTTGGTGTCGTTGAGCGCGACCGATGCGATCGCCGAGCCGTTCACCCGGACCGTCAGCGTGCTGCGGTGCGGCGAGAGGACGGCGCTGTGCTCGTAGCTGATCTTCACCACGGGGTCTTTTCGGAGGTTCCACCGCTCGGGGATGGTGAAGGTCATCGACTCGTGCGCGGTGATGCCCTGAATCATCACGTCGTTGAGGATGTAGAGATCGTCTTCGAGCGACACGACGCGCTGACCGAGCACGCGCCCCTGGGCGTCCACGGGCGGCAGCGCGCCTTCGCCACCACGCAGGACGAGGGCGCGCTGGGCGTCCGCCTGACGGAAGGCCGCCGACGCGTTGGTCTGCACGTCGCGCGGAGCGGCCGTGTTGGCC
>JBDQIL010000890.1:0-2860 GCA_040264415.1 Myxococcota bacterium | reverse complement strand
GGGGATAGGCTCCTGGTCTGCCCCCAACCGGAGCCCCGCCGATGCCCATCCCGCAGCAGGTTGTCGATCAGGCCAACGCCAAGCGCCCCGTCTTCACCGTCACGGCCGGCCGCTCCGGCACCAAGTTCCTTCAGAAGCTCTTCGCGCTGCTGCCGGACACGGCCAGCTTCCACGAGCCGTCGCCGAACTTCGTGCACGCCATGCGTCACGGCCAGACCAACCCTGCGGCGGTCGTCGACTTCGTGCGCGACCACAAGCTGCCGTTCATCGCGGCCCAGAGCGAGGCCCGCTACGTCGAGACCAGCCACTTGTTCTGCAAGGGCTTCGCCGAGTCGTTCGTTCGCTTGGGCGTGGTGCCCGACATCATCGTGCTCCGGCGCCCGCCCCGCGAGATCGCCCGGTCGCTGCTCCGCCTCAACAGCGTGCCTGCCCGCACCGGGCTGGGCCTGCGCTACCTGCTCCAGCCCAACGACCCCGGCGTCCTGCCCCTGCCGGGCTGGGAGCAGATGTCGAACTACCAGCTCTGCTTCTGGTATGCCCTCGAGATCGAGCGCCGTCAGATCCGCTACGCCCGCATCTTCGGCGAGCTCGGCCGGCGCGTGGTCGAGGTGCGCCTCGCCGACCTCCTCAGCTTCGAGGGCTTCCGCGAGGCGGCGGGCCAGCTCGGCTTCTTGACCACCGCGGTGAGAGACCTCGAGGCCCGCTTCGGCGAGCTGGCGAAGGTGCGGCACAACACCGTGGGGCAGGGCCCCGTCCCGGGCGCCGACTCCGACCTGAACGCGGCCGAGAACGCCGTGTGGGATGGCATCTTCCACTACGAGCCGCTGCTGCGGTCGAAGATCATGGCGCGCTACGAGGGCGCCCCGGAGGCCCCGATCCCCGACGCGGACGCGGAGTGACCCGCGCCGCCGCCCTGACCGCGGTGGCCCTGCTGGGCTGCGCCCCGAAGGCGGCGCCGCTCGAGGCCCCGGGCCCGCCGCCCGCAGCGCCCGCGGTGGTGCAGCACCCCGCGGCGGTGGCCGGCGTCACCGATCCCGCCCTCCGCTCCATCGTGGACGACCACTGGGCGCTGCTGCTCACCACGTCCCCCGAGTTCGCGACCACGCTCGGCGAGCACCGCTTCGACGGCCAGCTCGACGACCACGCGCCCGCCGCGCGTGAGGCCTGGCGGGCCGCCCGCGACCTGCTGCTCGCGCGCCTCGACGCCCTCGATCCGGTGGAGCTCGGCCCCGCCGACCGCGTCACGCGGCAGATGCTGCGCTTCGACCTTCGGGCCGACCGCGACGAGGACGTGTGTCGTTTCGAGGACTGGAGCCTGTCGCCGCGGTCCAACCCGGTGGGGTGGGTCAACAGCCTGCACCAGGACTTTCCGCAACTGAGCCCCGAGGCCGGCGCCGACCTGCTGCGCCGCTACCGGTCGGCTGGCGCGCGGATCGACCAGGATCTCGCCAACCTCCGGCGCGGCTTGGCCGACGGCCGCGTCGCGAACGCCGAGTCGGTGCGGCGAACCCTGGCCTTGGTCGACGCCGAGCTCGACCGGCCGATCGAAGACCTCGAGGCGCTGGCCCCCACCCGCCTCGATCCGCCCGACGGCTGGGAGCCTGCGGCCTTCGCGGCCTGGCAGGTCGAGCTGGCCGCGGCCTTCGAACAGGAGATCCGCCCGGCGTGGGTGCGCACCCGCGACCTGCTCCGTGACCAGTTGCTGCCCGCGGCCCGCACCGGCGACGCGGTGGGCATGGGCGCGCTGCCCGACGGCCCGGCCTGCTACGCGGCGCGGGTGCGGCGCTACACCACGCTCGATCGCTCGCCCGAACAGGTGCACCAGGCTGGGCTCGACGCCATCGCGGCCGTGCACGCCGAGTTCGCCGAGCTGGGGGAGGGGGTCTTCGGCACCCGGGACGTGACCGCCATCTTCGAGCGGCTCCGCACCGACCCCGCCCTCCGCTTCGAGACCGAAGAGCAGGTGGAGGCCGCCGCGGTGGCCGCCCTCGCCGACGCCAAGGCGGCGATGGAGCAGAGCTTCGGCCGGCTGCCGCAGGCCGACTGCGGGGTCGAGCGCATGCCGGCCTTCGAAGCGCCCTACTCCACCATCGCCTACTACCGCCCGGCCCTGTCCGACGGCAGCCGGGCCGGCGCCTACGTGGTCAACACCTACGCCCCCGAGACCCGGCCGCGGCACGAGGCGCGGGCGCTCGCGGTGCACGAGGCGATCCCGGGTCACCACCTCCAGATCGCCGTCGCCCAAGAGCTCCCCGAGACCCCGGCCTTCCGCAAGCACCTGGGCGCCACCGCCTTCGTCGAGGGCTGGGCCCTGTACGCCGAGCGGCTGGCCGACGAGCAGGGTCTGTACCGCGACGATCTCGACCGCATGGGCATGCTCGCCTACGACGCCTGGCGGTCGAGCCGGCTCGTGGTCGACACCGGCATCCACCACCTGGGCTGGACCCGCGAGCAGGCCGTCGCCTACATGACCGACAACACCCCGCTCGCGCCCAACAACATCGACAACGAGGTCGATCGGTACATCTCGTGGCCCGGTCAGGCCGTGGCCTACAAGACCGGCCAGGTGGAGATCCTGGCGCTGCGGGCCGAGGCCGAGGCCGCCCTGGGCGACCGCTTCGACCCGAAGGGCTTCCACGACGTGGTGCTCGGCGGTGGGGCGGTCACGCTGCCCGTGCTGCGCGCGCGGGTGGAGGCCTGGATGGCCGCGCAGGACACCCCATGAGCGGCGACCGGCGCCCCCCCCGAAGCCCGTGGGGCGGCGTGCTCGACCAGGTGCGCGAGGCCCTCGACGACGCTGGCGTGGGCGCGGGTGAGGTGCGCGACGAGCTGATCCGCGGGGTGCGAGACACCCTCGACG
>JBDQIL010000889.1:0-2861 GCA_040264415.1 Myxococcota bacterium | reverse complement strand
GGGCGCGAGGTGCAGGTGCGCCCGCGTCGCCGAGCAGACCCCCGCTTGTCTCCTCCCCCCACGGCGCTACCTTGAGCCTGCAACCCGCCCCAAGAGGAGCCCCATGAAGCGCATCAAGATCCGCTACTGCGTGAGCTGAAACTACAAGCCCAGAGCCGCCCGGGTGGCGGCCACCCTCCAAGAACACCTCGACATTCAGGCCACCATCGAGCCCGGCGACCGCGGCGAATTTACCGTGTGGGTCGGCGATCAGGTGGTCGCGCGGAAGACCCTCGACGGCTTCCCGTCCCCCGAGACCTGCCGCGATGCCGTGCGCGACGCCCTCGCGTGAGCCGGCGCAGCCGCCCAGTAGAGACCGGGCGACCAGCGGGGTAGAGTGCCGCGCTCGGAGGTCTCCATGCGCTTGCTCCCCACCCTCGCCGTCCTGTCCCTGGCCTGCTCGGGGTCCGGAGACGGCCCCGCGGCCGAGACCGGTGCGCCCGGCGGCGAGGTCGACGCCGCGCCCTTCAGTGACTGCGACCCCCTGTCTCCCACGGTCTGCGGCTACCCCTTCCCCTCCACCTTCTACATGGTCGAGGACGCCACCACCGAGACGGGCTGGCGGGTCAACCTGGGGCCCACCACGTTGCCCAAGAACGTGCGCGGCGCGCAGCCCGACCCCACCTTCTGGAACGAGCGTGACGGCTGGAGCGTCGCGGGCCCCATCATGGCCCACCTGCCCACCGCGACCGTGGCCGGCGTGCCGGGCCACGACGACATCGGCGCGTCGCTGCTCGACAGCTCCCCCACCCTCCTCGTCGACGTCGAGACCGGCGAGCGCGTGGCGCATTTCGCCGAGCGCGACGTGCGGCTGGGCGACTCCGACGACTCGGTCTTCTTGATCCGCCCCGTCGAGCCGCTGGCCTACGGCCACCGCTATGTCGTCGGCCTGCGCAACCTCGTCGAGGCCGACGGCGCCGCGGTCCCCTCCCCCGACGCCTTCGCCGCCCTGCGCGACGGGGTCGAGACGGGCGACAGCGACATCGACCAGCGCCAGCCCCTCTACGACGACCTCATCTTCCCCACGCTCGAGGCCCAGGGCTGGCAGCGCGACGACGTGCAGCTGGCCTGGGACTTCTGGACCGGCAGCCTGACCGGCATCACCGGCCAGGCGGTGTCGGCCCGCGACCAGGGGCTGGCCGCCACCGCAGACGGCATCGCCTACACCATCGACGAGGTGGTCGAGGCCCCGAACGAGCACACCGCCTTCCGCATCGAAGGCACCCTGACTGCGCCCCTCTTCACCGACAAAGACCTCCCGGGTGCGGTGCTCACGCGGGGCGACGATGGGCTGCCCGTGCAGAACGGCACCACCGACGTGCCGTTCACGGTCATCGTTCCCAACGTGCTGGTGGACGAGGCCCGCCCCGGCGCCCTGGTGCAGTACGGCCACGGCCTGCTGGGCGGCCAAGGCGAGGTGCAGGGCGGCTACCTGGCCGAGATGGCCGACCGCTACGGCTGGGTGCTCTTCGCGGTCGACTGGACCGGCATGAAGACCGAAGACGCGCTGTCCATCGCGGTCACCATCCAAAATGAGTTCGGTCGGGTGGCCACGGTGCCCGAGCGCAGCATCCAGGGCTTCGTCGAGTTCGAGACCGCCATGACCCTCATGCGGCGCGAGATGCTCACCGAGCCCGCGATGATGGTCGCCCACCCCGACTCCGGGGAGATGATCTCGCTCATCGATCCAGAGCAGAGCTTCTACTACGGCAATTCTCAGGGTGGGATTCTGGGGGCGGCCTACACCGGCCTGGCCACCCAGGTGCAGCGTTCGGTGCTCGGCGTGCCGGGCGGCCCCTACTCGCTGCTGCTCACCCGCAGCGCCGACTTCGACGACTTCCTCGAGATCATCCGCATCAACTGGCCCGACCCGAAGCACGTCTCGCTCTGGATCGGTCTGGTGCAGACCCTGTGGGATTCGGCCGAGCCTGCCGGCTACGCCGCCGTGACCACCGAAGACCCCCTCCCCGGGACGCCCGCCAAGCAGGTGCTGCTGCAGGTGGCGATGGCCGACAAGCAGGTCTCGCCGCTCGGCGCGCACTTCATGGCCCGGGGCTACGGCGCGCGGCTGATCGAAGACCCCGCGCGCACGCCATGGGGGCTCGACACCGAGCCCAGCGGCTGGACCGGCTCGGCCATGGTGGAGTTCGACTACGGCATCGACGTGCCCCATGAGAACGTGCCCCCCACGGGCCCCGATCCGCACGAGTGGCCGCGCCGCGACCGCGCGGGCCAAGACCAGATCGACCACTTCTTCCGCACCGGTGAGGTGGCGCACTTCTGCGAGGGGCCGTGCGGCGACCCCGCGCGGGGCGCCGAGGAGGGGGGGCGACCAGGCTCAGCCCCAGTCTCGCCCCACGACCGCGAAGACGCTGATGGCGGAGCCCGTCTGGCGGGGCAGCCGCGGCGCCCAGCCCGCGTCCACCTGGACGAACATCCGCTCGGGCTGCCACCGGGTGAGCAGGCCGAAGCCCACGGCGGTCACGGTGGCCCGCTGGCAGGAGGCCCACTCCAGGGTGCGGATCGAGCCGCAGTCCGGCGCGACGGGTGCGATCCCGGCCCGGGGGTCGGCGTCCACCACCACGTGCTGGCCCCAGACCGCATCGACCACCGCGTCGAGCTGCCAGCGTCCCACCTGCAGGCTGGGGCCGAGCCGCCCGGCCACGTACTCGTCCATCCGAAGCTCGCCCCAGGCGGCCCCGGCGAGCGGCACCACGTAGGGGTTGAGGCCGCCGACGAGCGTGCGGGACAGCTCGTCCTGTCCTCGCCCGGCGCCCGCGCGCAGCTCCGCTCGCGGCGCCACCACCCAGCCGTCGGCGTCG
>JBDQIL010000888.1:0-2863 GCA_040264415.1 Myxococcota bacterium | reverse complement strand
TTGCCCGCGCCCCCCAGCCCGACCACCAGCCCGGCCGGCGCGTGGATCAAGGCGTCGTCCGGCGTGCGGCCGACGGTGTGCAGCAGGCCCGCCTGCCCCGCCACGAGCCGGTTGGGCTCGGGGTGGACCAGCACCGTCGTGACGCCGTAGGCGCGTGTGACCGCGACCACCTCGGAGAGGGGGTTGTAGGCGTCCCATGCCCGGGCGTCGGGCACCACGGCGTCAGAGCCCTCGGAGCTGTCGTTGGTGGCGCCCTCGGCGCCGATCTCCACCAGGCCCACCTTGCAGCCGGCGTCGGTGAACCCGGGCACGATCCAGCGGCCGCCGAGATCGACGCCTCCATTGACGTTCGGGCCCTGCTCCACCAGCACGCCGTCCTCCACCCGGATGCCAGCGCCCTGGAGCACCTGGCCCATGGCACCCACCACGGTGGCGTTCGAAAGCGTGAACGTGTCGTGGAGGCCGTCGGGAGCCTCACTCTTGAGGTCGGCCAGCGGATCCGCGCGTCCGCGACGGGGCAGCGCGAGGCTGGCGGCGGCGGCGGCGCCCAGGGCCAGCAGACGGCGGCGGGAGGGGTCAGGGCCGCGCATCGGGCGTGCCCTCCTTGCTGCGATCGAACACGACCGCGCCGTCGATCACGGTCAACTCGACCAGGGCGGTGACGTCGAAGGGGCTCTCGGAGAAGACCGCGAGGTCGGCGTCTTTGCCCGGCTCGATCGTGCCCACCCGACCATCGATGCCGAGCAGCCGGGCTGGGTCGAGGGTGATGGTCTCGAGCGCGTCGGATTCGGACATGCCGGTGGCCAGGAGCTTGGCGGACTCGGTGTAGAGGCGCTGCACCGTGTCGGCCGAGTCGCTGTGGATGGCCACGACGCCGCCGTCCTGCTTGAACAGCAGCGCGTTCTCGGGGATGCCGTCGTAGGCCTCGAGCTTGAAGCCCCACCAGTCGGGCCACGTCGCGATGGCCGTGCCGTGGTCGATGATGAGGTCTCGCACCTTGTAGGCCTCGAGCGCGTGCTGGATGCTCGCGATGCGGACACCGAAGCCGTCCATCACCCGGTACATGCCTTCGATGTCGTCGTGGCGGTAGCAGTGCAAGTGCACCCGCACTTCGCCGTCGAGCACATCGAGCAGCGCCTCCTGCTTGTGGTCCATCGGGGGCGGGTCGCGTCGGGCGCGTGCGGCGCGGTAGTCGAGCGCGCCCTGCAGGGCGGCCCGCATCGCGGCCAGGTTGCCCATGCGGGTTGACGGGCCGTCATCGTCGTCTCTGTAGACGCGCTTGGGGTTCTCGCCGCAGGCCATCTTCATGCCGCGTGGCGCACCCAGGAACAACAGGCCGTCGAGGGTTCGGCTGGGGCGGAGCTTGAGGATGGCGGACTGCCCGCCCACCAGGTTCGCGCTCCCCGGCAGCACCTGGATCGTGGTGACCCCACCGGCCCGCGCGCGAGAGAAGGCCGGGTCGCCCACCCGGATGCTGTCGCCCGCCCACACCTGAGGCGTGAGGGGGTCGGTCATCTCGTTGCCGTCACTGTGGGCGTCGCCGCTGGGCCAAGCGTAGACGCCCATGTGCGAGTGGACGTCGATCAGTCCCGGGGTGACCACCCGGCCGGTCAGATCGAGCACCGTCGGCGTGCCCTCCGGGACCGCGAGGCTGGCGCCCACGGCCTCAATTCGACCGTCGGTGATGAGCACCGTGCCGTCGTCAATCGGCGGACCCGCGACAGGCAGCACCCGCGCATGAACCAGCGCGAGGTCGGCCGCCGAGGCGGCCGCGATGAGGGTCCACAACAGGGTCATCCGGCCGGTCCGTCCAACAGAGAGGGCATGCCGGAGGGTAGCCCAGCCCCCCGGTGGCGCACCACCCCGGCCGCATCGAGCACCACGATGAAGGGCACGCCCGGGACCCCATACCGCTGCTGAAGCGCCCCCCCGCGATCGCTCAGGATGGGGCCAGCCAGCCCCAAGGCCGAGGCGCGGGTCTTCGCCGAGGTGGCGTCTTCGCCGGCGTTGATCGTGACCCACTGCACCCGGTCGCCGAGCAGGGCACGGGCCTCGATCAGCGACGGCGCCAGGGCGCGGCTGGCGCCCGACCACGAGGCCCAAAACACCAGCACTGTCGGCGTATCGGAGGGATCGTCCGACGAGACGACCTGCCCGTCGAGCCCCACCCCGCCCAACAGGGGCGCGCGCTCCCCGACGGCCACGCCGTCTGGCGGGCCCGCCGCACAGGCGGTCAGCAGGAGAAGCGGGGACCAGCGCATAGGGCAGGAGGTTACCACGCGACCCGACACCCCCTCGGCCGACCCCCTTGCCCCGGTGCGCGCGTGCTGCTCGATCTCGCCTGGCGCCTGACCCGCCCGATGCTGTTCTCGCTCGACGCCGAGGAGGCCCACCGCGCGGTGCTGGGCACACTCGAACGCTGGCCGCGCCTCACCACCGCGATGCTCGGCGCCCTCGCTGGCGAGACGCCGCGGGGCCTCGACCGCCACCTGGGACCCCTGCGCATCGCGTCGCCGATCGGCCTCGCTGCCGGGCTCGACAAAGACGGCGAAGCCATCGCCACCTGGCCCGCTCTCGGCTTCGGCTTCGTCGAGGTGGGCACCGTCACGCCCCGCCCACAAGCCGGCAACCCGAAGCCCCGCATGTTCCGGCTGAAGCCCGAGGGGGGCCTGATCAACCGCATGGGCTTCAACAACGGGGGGCTGACCGCGCTGGTCGACCGAATGCAGGCCGTGAAGGCGGCCGGCCGGTGGCCGCGGGTGCCGGTGGGCGCCAACATCGGCAAGAACAAGGACACCCCCAACGACCAGGCGGACGACGACTACCGGGCCAACGTCGCCGGACTTCGCGGGCTGGTGGACTA
>JBDQIL010000887.1:0-2863 GCA_040264415.1 Myxococcota bacterium | reverse complement strand
GGTCGCCGTCGAGGGGCCCGCAGGCACCGACTGGATCGAGGCCCACCTGCAGGGCGCCCGCGCGCTCTGGCAGGCCGAGGCGGAGTTGCTGGGCGCCGATCACCCGGCCCTGGCTGAGCGGGCGCGCCTGCTGGCGGCGTCGGTGCCCGAGGTCGGGGGCCGCCCCCCGCCGCTCCCTGAGGTGGTGATCCTCCTGAACCGCGAGCTCGAGCTGCTCGACGCCATCCGAGACGCGGGCGCCGACGCCTCGCGAGTCGAGGCCGATCTGGCCACGCTGCTCGCCCTCCGGTGAGGACGCGGTGACCGCCCCCCGCACGGCCCCGCTGGCCCTGGGGGTCGCGCTCGCGATCACCGCCATCGTGGCGCTGCAGGTGCCGGGCGTGGTGCTCGACCCCGCAGGCGTGCTCTGGGGCGCCCCAGACGCCGACACACTGGGGCTCGTCTGGACCCTCTGGCACACCGCCGAGCACCTCTCCCGCTTCGGAACCCTGGGCCTCGAGAGCCAGCTGGCCGGCTTCCCTGACGGGGGGACCGTGTGGCCAGCCAACCCGGTGGAGGCGGTCCTCGTCGCCCCGATCACGGCGCTCGCCGGCCCCGCCGTCGCCTACAACCTGCTGCAGTTGCTGCACCCCGGGGCGGCCGCAGGCGCCGTCGTCGTGCTGGCGCGACGCGTGGGAGCGGGCGCCTGGGGCGCCGCCTTGGCCGGGCTGGCCACCGGCCTCTCCCCCGTGCTCCTCTGCAGCGCCCACAACGGAAACGTCGAGATGGGGCAGCTCTACTGGCTCCCCCTCGCCGGGATCGCGGCGTGGGCGGCCGCGCGACGGGGCGGCTGGCTGCGGGTGACGGTCGCGGGCGCCACCGTGGGCGCGGCGCTCATCGCTCACGTCTACCTGGGCATCATGGCCGCCATCGTCGCAGCCGCGATGGTCGCCGCGGCGCCGGGCGCGACCGTGGACCGGGCGCGCCGCCTCGCCGCCATCGGCGCGGTCGCCCTCGCGGTGGCCGGCCCCGTGATGGCGCTCGCGTGGTCGCTGACCGCCGCCGACACCGCGCTGGTGGGGAAGGACCTCTCGATCGTCGGCCGGATGCGGCTGCTCGAAGGCCAGACGCCCCTGCTCCGCCTGCTCGCGCCCGGCCCCGTGGTGGCCCGCGACCCCAACGGCGACCCCGGCGCCTACCTCAACGCCGCCTCGCCCGGCCTCGCGCTGTTGGGCCTCGGGCTGTGGGGCGCGACCCGCCAGCGCGACCGCCTCAGCCGCGCGCTCACCGGGTTGGGGGCGGCGGGCGCGTTGATGGCGCTCGGCCCCACCCTCGTCCTCTGGGACCAGCCCCTGGTCGTCGCCGGCCGACAGGTTCCGCTGCCCTTCCTGCTGCTCGACGCGATCCCGCCATTCCCGATGATGATCGAGCTGTGGCGCTTCAGCGCGCTGCTGCATCTGGCGCTGGCGCTGGCGGCCGCGCTCGCCATCGGGCGATGGGGCCGCCGCGGGGCCGCCGCCGCGCTGTCCATCGTGCTGCTCGAAGCCACCCTGCTCAGCCCGGGGCGAGCCGTCTTCGAGACCACGCCGCTGCCCGGACCCGATCTGCAGCAGACCATCGACGCGATCCCCCAGCCGGGCGCCGTGCTGTCATGGCCGCTGAGCCTCCACCTGTGGCCGCTGCTCGCGCAGACTGGGCACGGCCAGCCGATCAGCCTGGGCCCCGATCGGGTGAGCGATCCCGATCTCCTCACCGCCATGCGGCGGCCCGACGCCACAGCCGAGACGCTGCGGACGGCGGCCCGTGCGAAGGGGTTCCGCTGGCTGCTGGTGCATGACCGCCACGCGAGCGGCGCCCCGCGCGAGGACGCTCCGCTGCTCGACGCGCTCGCAGGCACCGGCGCGGTTGTGACCCGTCACGGCGCCGCCGGGCTGGTCGATCTCGACGACCCAGGGCCCTGGCCGCCGGTCGATCCGGAGGGGCCCAAGAGCGAGTGAGGGGCCAGTCCCCCTCAACCCGGGGGGGATCCGATCCGTTGCCCTGGGAGCCATGATCTACTCCCTACTTCTGCTGACCACCTTCGCGGCCTCCGCACCCGCCCTCGCCGAAGGCAGGGTCGAGCTGCTCGACGGCGCGCGGAACATCGATGACATCCCCCTTCAGTACGAGATCGACGAGGCGGCGCGTGCGGCCGAGCAGTGGGCCGACGACCAGGCCCTGCTCGATCGCTACCACCGCCACGCCGCCCTCGCGCTCGTAGGGACCATCCTGACCACCCGAGACGCACCGGGCGCCGAGGAGGGCGCACAGATCGTGACCCTGCAGGTGCACGAGCGCATCCGGGGTCGGGCGGCCCTCATCACCGAGTTCCAGGTGGACGCGCCGTCTGCCGACCCCGATCAAGCCAGCCCGACGCTGATCAGCGGCTACGACGTCCTGGTCTTCATCGATCAGAGCGGCTTTCTGATGGACGGGCGGGCCCTGTACGCCCTGGAGGGCGGCTGGGCGTGGCGAAACCGTCGGGCGAGCTCCTTCCTGAAGCCCCGCATGGACCGCGACTGGACCACGGAGATGGATCCCCAGCGCCACTATGTGGCCCTGTCGATGGCGGAGGTGCGCGACCGCTTCGATCGGCGTCGCTGAACACCGCCCTGTTTCCAGGCGTTACGGGCGACGGGCCCGCTGCCCGGTCTCCCGCGTTGCCCCTCCGCCCGACGAGCGCGCCGCCGCGTCTCCTGCGCCTCCTGGCGTGGCTCGGCTTCGACGCCATCCCCCCCTCGCGGGAGCGCCGGCGGTCGGCCCCCGCTCGGGTGCACGCGCCCCCCGCCCCGGCACCCGCGCTCGACCCCGACGACCTCTCTCCAGGCGCCCTGCGGGCCAACCT
>JBDQIL010000886.1:0-2870 GCA_040264415.1 Myxococcota bacterium | reverse complement strand
GGCAAAGACGACTTCCGCTCGATCCCCAACGGCACGGGCGGCATCGAGGACCGCATGGGCGTGCTCTGGCACCACGGCGTGCGCACCGGCAAGCTCACCCCCAGCCAGTTCGTCGCGGTCACGTCCACCAACACCGCCCGCATCTTCAACATCTGGCCGAAGAAGGGCACCCTGCAGCCTGGGGCCGACGCCGACATCGTGATCTGGGATCCCGAAAAGACCCGCACCATCTCGGCGGAGACCCACCACCAGAACATCGACTTCAACATCTACGAGGGCATGGAGATCACCGGCAACGCCGCGATCACCCTGTCGCGCGGGCAGGTGGTCTGGCGCGACGACCAGCTGCACACGGTGCGCGGCGCGGGCCGGAACGTCGAGCGGCCGCCCTTCGCCTTCTACTGGGACGCCCAGAACAAGCGGAACGCCTTGGCCGAGCCCTCCACGGTCGAGCGCGGCTGAGCCGGCTCCCGGCCCCCCGTCGCCTGCGCCCGGTCGAGCTCGCCTCGGCCGGGCTTCACTGCGTCACGGGCGCGGCGCGCCCCGCCCCTGCTGCGGAGGCGGCCGACAGACGGCAGGACGCCAGCCCCAAGCCCCGGCTTCCCGATCGAGCCCATCGACGGGCAGCCGGCAGGCGTCGCCCGACGCGCCCGCGCCGTGGGTTCATGACCGCGGCGTCGCAGCGGCCGCAGCGGCCCCAGCGACATCGGAGCTCCCATGCCCCCCCACACTCGGCACCGTCTCCTCGGTCCCCTCTCGGGGCCGCTCTGCCTGCTGACCGCCGCGGCGCTGGCTGCCTGCGGCGACAAAGACGAGCCCGCCAGCTCCGAGACCACCGAGACCACCGAGACCACCGAGACCACCGAGACGTCGGACTGCACCGCCGAGGGGACGCCGTACAACGGCATCGACGACGACTGCAATCCCACCACCCCCGACGACGACCTGGACGGCGACGGCTACGACGCGGCCTACGACTGCGACGACACCGATCCCGACTCGGGGCAGCGCCTCCAGTTCGACGGCGACCTCTACCTGGCCGATCGGCCCCGGGTGTGCGACGGCTTCTGCAGCCGCAGCGTTCGCGGCGACCTCTACGTCGAAGGATTCGACGGCACCGACCTGCAGGCGCTGTCGTGCGTCACCACCGTTCGCGGCCGCGTCTACATCGAGGACAACCCGCAGATCACGTCGCTCGACGGGCTCGATCAGCTCGAGTCCATCGACGGCAACACGGTCATCCGCGGCAACCCGTCGCTGGTGTCGCTCGACGGCCTCTCCGCCTTGCAGTCGGCCCGCGACGCCTCTGGATCGAGGACAACCCCGCCTTGACGACCCTGTCGGGGCTTGAAGCGCTCGAGACGGTCGGCTCCAGCATGTACGTCGCAGGCAACGGCTCGCTCACCTCCGTCTCGGGGCTCACGAGCCTGCGGTCGGTCGGCTCCACGCTCACCCTCTCCGAGCTCGACGGGCTGCTGACCATCAGCGGCCTCGACGACCTCGAGGAGGTGGGGGGGGGTGGCGATTCATGGCAACGACCAGCTTCAGTCGATCTCGGGGCTGTCTGGCTTGACGCAGGTCACCGACTCGGGCGCGGTGAGGGTCACGGGCAACCCCCTCCTCGAAGCGCTCCGTGGCCTGTCGGCGCTCCGCAGCATGGGGGGCGATCTCGAGCTCCGCGATCTGCCGTCGTTGCAGACCTTGGGCACCTTCGCGGCGCTCGAGACGGTGCTCGGCACCCTGACCATCCGCAACACCGGCCTCCTCGACGTCGAGTCGCTCGACGCGCTGGAGAGCGTCGGGGGAGACCTCACCATCGAGGACAACGCGTCGCTGGCCAGCGTCGAGGGCCTCTCTGCGCTCGCGTCCGTCGGCGAGACCCTCACCCTGAGCCGCCTGTCGGCGCTGGGCGACTTCTCAGGGCTCGAGGCGCTGGCTTCGGTGGGCGACGACCTCTTCATCGAGGACAACGCGTCGTTGACCCAGCTCACGGGGCTGGGGGCGCTGTCGGTCGGGGGGCGCTTCGAGCTCCTGAGCAACCCGTCCCTGTTGGTCACCCCGGGCGCGGGCCCCTTCTCCGACCATGCCCTCATCTTCGACAATGATTCCCTGATCTCGCTGGAGGGCCTGTTCCCCACCGGAGTCGGCGCTTCGTACACGGTGCAAGGCAACGACGGGCTGACGGACCTGTCTGGCTTCGAGGGGGTCACCCAGCTGTCTTTTCTGACGATCTACGACAACCGGGGCTTGCGCTCCCTCACCGGCCTCGACGACCTCACCAACGTCGGGATGGGGCTCACCATCATCTACAACGAGCAGCTCGAGTCGCTCGACGGGCTCGGCAGCCTCAACCGCTGCTCCCGCGCGCTGTCCATCAAGGGCAACCCCGCGCTCACCGACCTGAGCGATCTGTCCGCGCTCTCGACGGTGGGCGGGGATCTGGAGCTGCGCGACAACGACGGCCTCGAACACCTCGACGACCTCTCGCACTTCCGCTCGACCGGCCAGGCGCTCACCATCGCAGAGAATGACGCGCTCACCGACGTGAGCGGCCTGCACGACATGACCTCGGTGGGCACCGACCTCACCATCACCGACAACACCGCGCTCGCGACCAGCGACGCCGCCGCCCTGGCCGACGCCATCGACAGCGTGGCCGGCACCAGCACGGTCACAGGCAACGCCCCCTGACCCGTCGCGCTGGCCGGGCCCGGGCGCCTCAACCGGCTGATGGGACAGATCCTGCGCGAGCGAATCACCATGCGGGGCTTCATCGTCTTCCACGACTTCGGCCGAGACCACCCGGCCTTCGCGGCCGAGACGACCGCCTGGGTGCGGGCCGGAGAGCTCTCCAACAAGGAGACCGTCAT
>JBDQIL010000885.1:0-2876 GCA_040264415.1 Myxococcota bacterium | reverse complement strand
GATCAGGCCTCTTCGTACTCTGCGTCGATGACGTCGTCGTCGTCGCCGTCGTCGCCTGCGCCGCCCGCGTCGGTCTGCTCGGCGCCAGCCGCCGCGTCACCGCCGCCAGCCTGGTAGGCCGACTGAGCGAGGGCGTGGCTGGCAGACTGCAGCGTGTCGAAGGCGGCCTTCATGGCATCGGGATCGTCGCTGTCGAGCGCCTCACGGGCGGTGTTGAGCGCCCCCTCGACCGACTCGACCTCGCCGGCGGGCAGCTTGTCGCGGTTCTCGGTCAGCACCTTCTCGGTGGAGTACACGAGGTTGTCGAGGTTGTTGCGGGCCTCGATGATCTCGCGGCGACGCTGATCCTCGGCCTCGTTCTCCTTGGCCTCGTTGACCAGCTTCTCGACGTCGGACTCGGACAGGCCGGACGAGCTGGTGATCGTGATCTTCTGCTCCTTGGCGGTGGCCTTGTCTTTCGCCGAGACGTTGAGGATGCCGTTCGCGTCGATGTCGAAGGTGACCTCGACCTGGGGCACGCCGCGCGGGGCGGCGGGGATGCCGTCCAGGCGGAAGTTCCCGAGCATGCGGTTGTCTTTCGCCATGCTGCGCTCGCCCTGGTATACCTGCACGTCTACGGCCGTCTGGTTGTCGGCCGCGGTGCTGAAGGTCTCCGACTTGCGGGTCGGGATCGTGGTGTTGCGCTCGATGAGCTTGGTCATCACGCCGCCCAGGGTCTCGATGCCCAGCGACAGCGGGGTGACGTCGAGCAGCAGCAGGTCCTTGACGTCGCCGGACAGCACACCGCCCTGGATGGCGGCGCCGACCGCCACGACCTCGTCGGGGTTGACCGACCGGTTGGGCTCCTTGCCGAAGAGCTCGGACACCTTCTGCTGCACCAGCGGGATGCGGGTGGAGCCACCCACCAAGATGACCTCGTCGATGTCGCTGGCCTTGGACTTGGCGTCCTTGAGGGCCTTGCGGCAGGGCTCGAGGGTGCGCTCGATGACCGGGCCGATCATCTGCTCGAACTTGGCGCGCGACAGGCTGGCCTGGAGGTGCTTCGGACCCGAGGCGTCGGCCGGGAGGTACGGCAGGTTGATCTCGGAGTTCTGCGCCGTGGACAGCTCGATCTTGGTCTTCTCGGCGGCGTCCTTCAGGCGCTGGAGCACCATCTTGTCCTTCGAGATGTCCATGCCGTTTTCGCGCTTGAACTCGCCGACCATCCAGTCGATGAGCACCTGATCGACGTCGTCGCCGCCCAGGTGGGTGTCGCCGTTGGTGGACTTGACCTCGACCACCGACTCGGAGACCTCGAGGATGGAGATGTCGAAGGTGCCGCCACCGAAGTCGTAGACCGCGACCAGCTCGTCGCTCTTCTTGTCCATGCCGTAGGCGAGGGCCGCGGCGGTGGGCTCGTTGATGATGCGCTTGACCTCGAGGCCGGCGATCTTGCCGGCGTCCTTGGTGGCCTGGCGCTGGCTGTCGTTGAAGTACGCGGGCACGGTGATCACCGCCTCGGTGACCTCATGGCCCAGGTAGCGCTCGGCCTCGCGCTTGAGCTTCTGCAGCACCATGGCCGAGATCTCGGGCGGGCTGAACTGCTTGTCGTCAATCTGGACGCGGGGCAGCCCGTCGTCGCCGCGCACGACCGTGTACGGCATGCGATCGACCTCGCTCTTGGACTCTTCGTAGCGGCGCCCCATGAAGCGCTTGATGGAGGCCACAGTGCGGGTGGGGTTGGTGATGGCCTGCCGCTTGGCCACGGCGCCCACGAGGCGCTCGCCGTCTTTCGAGAAGCCGACGACGGACGGGGTCGTGCGCGCTCCCTCCTCGTTGACGATGACGGTGGGCTTGTCGCCCTCCATGACGGAGACGACGGAGTTGGTCGTGCCGAGATCGATTCCGATGATCTTGCCCATGAGGTGCTCCTTGGCCAGGCCCGCGAGGCAGGCGGATGGGGGGGGTGACGCGGCGGGCCTGAAGAGGCGAACCGCACGCGAGATGACGTTCGAGGCTGATGATCGGCGAGAGGGGGGAGGCCCGCTCCGCCGGGTCGGGTCGAAGCTAATCCCGGTCTCGCCTCCGACAACCACCCACGGCCGACTTCTTGGTCGCAGCGGGGGCCCGACCCCGACATCGATGTCAGGATTCGGCCGGTCCTCGCGGCCGCGCTGCAGACGGGTGACAGCTAACTTGCTGCTTTCACGCAGAACGAGTGCTTGGCACGAACGCTGCACTCCCACGGACTGTCAAACCGCTGGGGTCCCTCTTCAACCCTATCGTCCGTGCCCAACATCGAGGGCCCGGCGGCGAGACCCGTCTCCACCGGGCAATTCCGCTCGACTGGATTCCGTGCGCTTCGGGGCCGGGGGGGAGACCTCCCGGCCCTGTCTCCTGGATCTCCCGCCGCACGCCGGAGCTCGACCCGCGATGCCGGGGGGGGCCGGTCTTTTTTGTCGCCGGACCGGTTGACGGGAGGCCGGCGCGTGCCTAGTCATCCGACTCGGATGGCGGGGGCGGCTTCAAGCTGCCGCGCCCCACCAGCCTCCCCCTCGTGAACTCTACGGGGCCTGCCCCGACGCCACGGCGCCGGCCTCAGCGCCCCGCAACCGAACGCCCCCAACCGGAGCCTCCCAATGAACTTTCGTCCCCTCTACGACCGCGTCCTCATCAAGCGCATCGACGCCGAGCAGAAGACCTCCAGCGGGCTGATCATCCCCGACGCCGCCAAGGAGAAGCCCATGGAGGCCGAGGTCGTGGCCGTCGGCAACGGCCGCCGGAACGACGACGGCACCATCGCCCCCATGTCCCTGTCGGTGGGTGACCGCATCCTGTTCGGCAAGTACACCGGCGACGAGGTCAAGCTCGACGGCGTAGACCACCTGATCCTGAAG
>JBDQIL010000884.1:0-2878 GCA_040264415.1 Myxococcota bacterium | reverse complement strand
GTCGTATTCTCTCCAGCCCACCCGATGGCATCGTCCTGCGGTGAGCCGCCGCCGGGGCCGCAGCGGAGCGCGCGCGCCGCGCTGTACGCAGCCTTCACCGAGCAAGCGCGCCAGCCTCAGCCGTGGACGGCCCCATGTCCGACACCATCGACGTCGTCGGCGCCCAGGAGCACAACCTCAAGGGCATCGACGTCTCCATCCCCCGCGACAGCCTCGTGGTGATCACCGGCCTGTCGGGCTCCGGGAAGTCCAGCCTCGCCTTCGACACCATCTACCAAGAGGGCCAGCGCCGGTTCATGGAGTCGCTGTCGAGCTACGCCCGGCAGTTCCTCGGCAAGATGGACAAGCCCCGGGTCGAGCGGGTGGACGGGCTCTCTCCCACGCTCTCCATCGACCAGAAGACCGTGAACCGCAACCCGCGGTCCACCGTGGGCACGGTCACCGAGATCCTCGACCACCTGCGCTTGTTGATGGCGCGCCTCGGCACCCCGCGCTGCCCCGTGTGTCTCGAGCCCATCCGGGCCACCAGCCCCGGCCAGGTCGCCGACGCGCTGCTGCGGGATCACCCCCGCGCCCGCCTGCACGTCATGGCGCCCATCGTCCAAGACCGCAAGGGCGAGTACCGCAAAGAGCTGGCCGCGGCCCTTCGCGACGGCTGGCTGCGCGCGCGCGTCGACGGCGAGGTTCGCAACCTCGAAGACGACGAGATCACGCTGGCTCGGTACGAGAAGCACACCATCGAGCTGGTGGTCGACCGGGTGATGGTCCGGCCCGACGACCGGCCGCGGCTGGTCGAGGCCATCGAGCGCGCCAACACCATGGCGGGCGGCACGGTGAGCTTCCTCGTTCACGACCCCGGCGCCGAGGCCGCCGACTACCGGCTGGTCTCCACCGACCGCTCGTGCCCCACCCACGGCGTCTCCATCCCCGAGATGGAGCCTCGGCTCTTCTCCTTCAACGCTCCCCAGGGCATGTGCACCGGGTGCAGTGGCATCGGCTGGCTCGAGGACTTCGACCTCGACCTGCTCCTCGACGCAGACCAGCCCGCCGACCGCGTGCTGCGCGCGCTCGAAGACGACGCGCGGCTGCCCTTCTCCAACCTCTCGCGGCCCGTGATTCGCGCGGTCATGAAGCAGCTCGAGGTTCCGAAGAAGACCGCGTTCCGCGCGCTCTCCGAGGTCCACCAGCAAGCGATCCTCTACGGCGCGCCGGTCGAGTACGAGGTGGTCCGCGAGCGCGACGGCCGCACCAGCCACGCCACCCGCGCGTGGTCGGGCGTGCTGCCCATGGTGCAGCAGGTGTGGCGCTACACCTCTCTGAAGCGCCTCAAGGCCTTCCGTCGGCGGGTCGCCTGTCCGGACTGCGGGGGCGCCCGCCTCAACGCGGTCGCGCGGGCCGTGCGGTTTCGCGATCGGGGCGTCACCGACCTCGCCCACATGAACGTCGGCGACGCGCAGGCCTTCTTCGACGGGGTTCGGCTGCGCCCCCAAGAGCGCCAGGTGGGCAAGCCCATCCTCAAAGAGCTGCGGGCGCGGCTCGCCTTCTTGCAGGCGGTCGGCCTGGGCTACCTGAGCCTCGACCGGTCGGCGGCCACCCTGTCCGGCGGCGAGGCCCAGCGCATCCGCCTCGCCGGTCAGGTGGGATCAGGGCTGCAGGGGGTCACGTATGTGCTCGACGAGCCCAGCATCGGGCTGCACGGCCGAGACCAGGAGCGCCTGCTCGAGGCCCTGATCCGCCTGCGTGACCAGGGCAACAGCGTGCTGGTGGTCGAGCACGACGCCGCGACCATGGCCCGCGCCGACTACCTCGTGGAGATCGGGCCGGGGGCCGGACGCGACGGCGGCGAGGTGGTCGCGGCGGGCACCCCAGCCCGCTTCCTGCGCTCCCAGGCGCTCACGGCCCAGTACCTGCGGGGCGAGCGCCGCATCCGGCTGCCCACCCATCGACGGCCCGGCTCGGGCGAGCGCCTCGTGCTTCGGGGTGCCCGAGAGAACAACCTGCGAGGGGTCGATTTCGTGCTGCCCCTCGGCACGCTCACGGTGGTCACCGGCGTCTCCGGCTCCGGCAAGAGCACCCTGGTCGGTCAGACCCTGAACCGCGCGCTGGCCCGGGCCTTCACCACGTCCACCGAGCGGCCGGGCGCCCACGACGGCCTCGACGGCCTCGAGCACCTCGACAAGGTCATCCGCATCGATCAGCAGCCCATCGGGCGCACCCCGCGGTCGAACCCGGCCACCTACACCGGCGCCTTCGGGCCCATCCGCGACCTGTTCGCTGCGGTCCCCGAGAGCCGCGCGCGCGGCTACAAGAAGGGCCGCTTCTCGTTCAACGTGCAGGGCGGCCGCTGCGAGGAGTGCCAGGGTGCGGGCGTCAAGACGGTCGAGATGCAGTTCCTGAGCGACGTCGAGGTGCCCTGCGAGGCCTGCGATGGGGCGCGGTTCAACCCCGAGACCCTCGAGATCCGGTATCGAGGCCGCACCATCCGAGACGTGCTCGACATGAGCATCGGGGAGGCCGCGCGCTTCTTCGAGAACCACCGCAAGATCCGCCGCGTGCTCACCACCTTGGTCGACGTGGGCCTCAGCTACCCCACCCTGGGGCAGCCCAGCACCACCCTGTCGGGGGGCGAGGCGCAGCGCATCAAGCTCGCGACCGAGCTGTGTCGGCCCGCCACCGGTCGCACGCTCTACATCCTCGACGAGCCCACCACCGGCCTGCACATGGCCGACATCGAGAAGCTGCTGGCCGCGCTCCAGCGGCTGGTGGACGCCGGCAACACGGTGCTGGTCATCGAGCACAACCTCGACGTCATCAAGGTGGCCGACCACGTCGTAGACCTGGGCCCCGAGGGGGGCGCCGGCGGGGGGCGCATCCTGGG
>JBDQIL010000883.1:0-2878 GCA_040264415.1 Myxococcota bacterium | reverse complement strand
TCAAACTGATCACCAGAACCAGCCCCGGTAGCCCCCCATGAACGCCCCCGCGCCCTTCGACCAGCTCCCCAGCCGAGCGGCGCCCACCCGGGCGCTGCATCCGGCCATCATCAGCCTCTACGCCCTCGAGAACAACGGCGTGCGGCACGTCTCGTCGTCGCTGCGCAAGGCGGGCTTCCAGGTCACCGAGGTCTACTTCAAGGACTGGATCAACAACAACTTCCCGTGGCCCCAAGAAGACGAGGTGCAGGCGCTCATCGACCTGCTGCGCGACCGCGACGTAGACGTCATCGGCTTCTCCGTGCGCGCCAGCGCCTTCCACCGGATGGCCAAGTACCTCACCGAGCGCATCCGGCACGCGCTGGGCAAGCCCGTTCTGTGGGGGGGCATGCACCCCACCTTCGTGCCCGAGAAGTGCATCGGCATCGCCGACTGGATCGCAGTGGGCGAGGTCGACGACGCGGTGGTCGAGTTCTTCGAGCGCCTCGACGACGGCGGCGACATCACCACGGCGCCCGGCTTCTGGGTGCGCGACGGCGACACCATCCACCGCAACGACGTGGCGCAGCTCGTCGACCTCGACCGCATCCCGTTCCGCGACTTCCACACCGAGCAGGACAAGTTCCACATCGACGGGGCCACCCTGAAGCCGGGCGACCCCTTCATCACCAACCCCGAGTACACGCTGCTGGCCAGCCGGGGCTGCCCGTACTGGACCTGCACCTTCTGCTCGAACACGCTCACCAAGCCGCTCTACGAAGGCAAGGGCAAGAGCTTCCGCATCCGGTCGGTCGAGAGCATCATCCGAGAGATGGAGTACGCCACCCAGCTGGTGCCATCCATCAAGATCGTGCGCTTCGACGACGAGGTCTTCCCCATCAACAAGGACTGGATCCGCGAGTTCCGCGAGAAGTGGCCGGCGCGGGTGGGGCTGCCCTTCGAGGTGCTCGTCGACCCCCGCATGGTGCGCTACGAGCCGCTCAAAGACCTGCACGACGCGGGCATGCGCGCGCTGTGCATGGGCATCCAGGCCAACGACCGGGTGAGCATCGAGTTCTACAACCGCCGGGTCACCAATCAGCAGATCATCGACGCGCAGAAGGTCTTCCGGCAGGTGGGCATCCGGGCCAACCTGCAGCTCATCTGGGACGACCCCGAGAGCACCGAGCAAGACAAAGACGAGCTCTTCCGGATGCTGATGGAGCTGCCCCGGCCCTTCGAGCTGTACCTGTTCGGGCTGACCATCTACCCCGAGACCCACCTGGCCCGGCGCCTGCTGCGCGAGGGCCGGATCACCGAAGAGGACATCGAGGGGGTGGGAACCCACGCCTTCGAGCAGTTCCGGGTCGATCTCAGCTACCCGCGGCCCAAGGCCGACAAGCGCTGGCTGGCGCTCATCGTGCTGATGAACAAGCCCTTCCTGCCCAAGTCGCTCATCTGGAAGCTCTACGAGGCCCGAGCCTTCCACGACAACCCCGAGCCCCTCGTGGCCATGGCGCAGGCCGCCAACCTCGTGAAGATGGCGGGTGTCGTCGCCGAGATGACCAGGAACGGCGAGATGACGCCGCTGCTCATCAAGCGGTGGTTCAACCCGCGCAGCCTGGTGACCATGTGAGCGAAGACCAGCCCGGCGCCGGCCTCGGCCCCAACACCGCGCGGCGCGACCGACGGCGCGACACCCTGGTGCGCCGGGCGCGGGCGTGGCGCAACATCGCGACCAGCGCCACCATGCGCCGGGTCGACCCCGCCTGGGTGCCGCGGCCGCACGCCGGTCACTTCATCGTGACCTTCAAGTGCAACCTGAAGTGCGCCGGGTGCGGCTCGTGGAAGGTCAAGGACCACGACGACCTGACGGTGGACGAGTGGCACGCCACGTTCCGGCAGCTCCGCTCGCTCGACGTGGTGAAGATCCTGGGCGGCGAGCCCTTCGTTCGGCGCGATATCGTCGATATTCTCGTCGGCGTCCGCGACATCGTAGACCCCTACATCCTGCAGCTCACCACGAACGGCATGCTGACCAGCCGGGTCATCGACGCCATCCACGCGGTGGCCTGGCCAGGCCTGCAGCTCCGCATCTCGGTCGACGGCCTGCCCAAGACCCACGACAAGATGCGCGGCGTAGACGGCAGCCACGCCAAGGTCATCGAGACCGTGAAGCGCGTGGGTGAGCTGAAGGCCCGCTACGGCTTCAACTTCGGAATCAACTTCGCGGTCACCGACGACTCGGTGGGCGAGCTCGACGAGATGGTCGCCTTCGCGCGGGCCCACAACGCCGACCTCATCCCCGGCGTCAACGTCGACCCCTTCCTGGTGGGCACCGTCCCGCCCGAGGTGCGGCGCCCCAAGGTCATCATGGTGGAGGACAAGGCGCGGGTGCTCGCCGCGCTGCAGTCCGACCGCGTGGGCACGAAGTCGCAGCTGCCGCTGGTAGACCACCTGGTGAGCCGCTTCATCACGAAGAACACCTTCGAGAAGCACCTCACGGGCGACGCCCAGAAGTTCCACTGCCGCGAGCTCAAAGACCTGCTCTACCTGCTGCCGAACGGCGACCTGGTGCGCTGCGGCCTCGACCACCGTCCCATCGGCAACGTGCGCGACCGGCCCTTCGACGACATCTGGTACGGCCCCGAGATCGCGACCTTCCGGCAGCGGGTGGATGACTGCCCTGGCTGCCTGCAAGCCAGCGTGCAGATCCTCAGCCGGCTGTACGGCGGGTGCCTGCTGGCCGAGTAGGCCCCCTGCGGTCCTCCGCCGCGAGCCAGAGCGACCGACGTGGGTTCGACGCCGCGAACCATGGGATCACCTTTACGTTCTCGCGAGTTGACGTTGGCCGAGGATGGGGAGATCCTGGTGCGAGGGCGAACTCTGTGTGCCGGGT
>JBDQIL010000882.1:0-2890 GCA_040264415.1 Myxococcota bacterium | reverse complement strand
TGTCCCCACCCGTCGGGGCGCTGGAGTCGGGCGAACTCGATGCCTCACCGCCGCTCGAGGGGCGGCACCCCACCGACCACCCCGCGCCCGCCCACAGGGCGTGTCGCAGGAAGCGGCGGCGGGAGTCCAGGGTCACGCGCGCTCGATGCGGCGCGCACCGAGCCGTTTCGAATCGCTGCGCGCGCGCCGGGCTGGGGCCAGCCCGATGGACCGGCGATCAGGCCGCGAGGCGGCGCCGCAGCTCGCGGGCGCAGAGGTCGGCGACCGCACCCATGCCGCTCACGCCGTGCGCGGCCTCGACCCCGCCGTTGTAGTTGCTGGTGCCGTTGACGTCGTAGGTCCAGCGGTTGCCGTCGGCGTCTTCGACGAACTCGATGCCAGCCACGTCGAGGTCGTTGCGGATGCAGAACTCGAGGTAGGCCTGCACCAGCGGGTCGTTGGCCGTGATGTCCTCTCGCAGCGCGAACTTGCTGGCGCCCTGGGCGGCCTGCTCGCCGACCGGGCAGAAGGCGTCGCCGATGCTGCAGGCGTCAGCCGGGCACAGCTCGAAGCCACCCTCGGTGGACGATCGGATCGCGTACTGGAAGCGCCCACCCACGATCTCCACCCGCGTGATGAAGGCCTCGGCCGGCTGGATGTACTGCTGCAGCAGATCGACCCCATCGGGGGACGACGACCAGGTGCCCGCGTCGAGCATGTCGAAGAAGGCATGCTTCTCGCGGAAGAGCTGCACGCCCAGGCCCTTGCCCCCCTGGTTGTGCTTGGTGATGAAGGGGCCCGTCATGCGCTCGGCGGCGGCCCGCAGCCGCTCGACCCCGCCCACCACCGCCACCGTGCGCGGGGTGCGGATGCCCATGGCCTCGAGGGCCGCGTGCTGCTGCACCTTGCTCACCTCGAGCGAGAAGGCCCGGCTGCCGTTGATCACACGCCGGCCGTGGGTCTCGAGCCAGCCCAGGTACTCCTTGACGAATTGGACGCCGCCCTGGTGCCCGCGGGTGTGACTGGACGGTGACATTCGGTTCAGGAAGATCCCCTGGGGCGGCCGGCCCGCGATGTCGAGGGAGCCGCCGTCGGTGAAGTGCTCGACGAAGGGCAGCCCGCGGCTGTGCAGCGCCTCGCGGAGAGGAGTCATCCAGTCATGGTTCTCGAAGAGGATGTGGACAGTCATCGTGCGGCTCCAGCCGGGTTGCCCCCTCAACCTACCCTATCTCCTACCTGGCAGGTAGGAGTTCCGGTTCGGGGTTGTCGGTTGCGGCTGAGAAGGTAGGCGGACATCCTCAGGCTCATCGACGGGCTCGGCTTCGGTCGGGCCTGCCCCCCCACCGCTCTTCGGAGGCACCTTGTCCCCTCGTCTGTCGATCGCCCTCGCGCCCCTGCTCGTCCTCAGCACCCTCATCGGCTGCGGCAAAGACGAAGACCCCGAAGATGAAGGCGGCGACGAGGCGATCGAAGAGCCCGAGGAGGTGGGCGTCGCGGTGCTCGGCGCCGGCACCCACGACCCCGACAGCGTGACCATCGCGGTGATCGCCGACGAAGACGACGGCGACCTCGACGAGCCCCTCGACCTGGCCTTCAACCCGCGCGCCATGGACCAGCTCTGGGTGGTCAACTACGCCTCGAGCGCGACCACCATCATCCTCGACCCGGGCACCGACGACCAGACCGCCGAGCGCTTCCGCAGCACGGGCTCCAACCACTTCTTCGCCAGCCCCGCGTCGCTCGCGTTCAGCGACTTCGGCAACTGGGCCTCGGCCCAAGACACCGACGCGCTCACCCAAGGCAACGCCACCCCCGCCGACTTCATGGGGCCGGTGCTGTGGGACGACAACCTCGACAAGTTCGACTCCGGGCACGGCAGCCACCTCGACATGCTGCACAACAGCCCGCTCGGCGGCGGCATCGCCTGGGACTACGACAACGTCTACTGGTACTTCGACGGCTACCACGAGTCGATCACCCGCTACGACTTCGCGTCCGACCACGGCTACGGCGGCGCCGACCACTCCGACCACGAGACCCTTCGCTACGCCGAGGGCTCGGTTCAGCGCATCGAGGGCGTGCCCAGCCACATGGAGCTCGACCGCGACAGCGGCCTGCTCTACATCGCCGACACGTCCAACAACCGCATCGCCATCCTCGACACCACGTCGGGCGAGGTCGGGAGCAGCATCCGCCCGAACTACGACGGCGGCATCCAGAAGGAGGTCGAGGACGCTGAGCTCTGGACCCTGGTGGACGGTCCGAGCCTCTCCGAGGTCTCGCTCGAGGCCCCGGCCGGCCTGGCCATCCACGACGACCTGATCTTCGTGGGCGACTACAGCTCCGGCTACATCCTCGCCTTCGACTTCGATGGTGAGCTGGTGGACTGGCTGGATACGGGCCGCGGCGCCGACGCCATCGGCGGAATCGACTTCGACGCGGACGGAAACCTGTGGTTCACCGACATCGCCACCAGCGAGATCCTGCGGATCTCGGTCGACTGATCACGCGGGTCGCGGGGCTGACGCTCCTGCTGGCGGGCTGCACCGGCGCCGCCGAGCCGACCACGGCCCGCGACAGCGGACCCGGCGGCGCGGATGGCACCGACGGCACGGTCGAGATCCCCGACGGCACCGCGATGGACGCGGTGACGTGGGCCCTGGCCTGGGACCACGCCGGCCTCGACGCCCCCACCCAGGGCGGGGCCTGGCAGGTGACCCGCCCCGACGGCGCCACCTTCGAGGTGTCGCGGGCGTACATGGTGCTCACCACCGTCGTGGTCGAGAGCTGCGCCAGCGTGGCCGGCGCCCGCTCGACGCCCCCGCCCCACGGGACGCCCGACCACCCCTCCGGCTTCGCGGGGCCCATCGCGGTCCCGGTGCACGCGCTCGAAGACGCCGTGCTGTCGAGC
>JBDQIL010000881.1:0-2897 GCA_040264415.1 Myxococcota bacterium | reverse complement strand
GAGTGACATCCACGACGTGGGCACGGTGGCCCAGATCATTCAGCTGCTGCGGCTGCCCGACGACAACCTCAAGGTGCTGGTCGAGGGGGTCGAGCGCGCTCGGGTCGACACCTGGCGGGATCGCGGCGACCACCTGACCGCCGAGCTCCGGCCCCTGGTGGTCGAGCCGGTCGAGACCGTGGTGGAGGAGGAGGCGCTCATGCGGTCGGTGCGGACCGCCTTCGAGCAGTACGTGAAGCTGAACAAGGGCATCCCGCCCGAGATGCTGCTGCGTGTGGCCGCCATCGAAGACCCCGCCACGTTGTCCGACACGCTCGTGGGGCAGCTGTCCTTCAAGGTCGAAGACCGGCAGGAGCTGCTCGAGACGGCCAACCCCATGGCGCGCCTCGATCGCATCCTCCGGACCATCGAGTCGGAGATCGAGATCTTGCAGGTCGAACGCAAGATCAAGAGCCGCGTGAAGAAGCAGATGGAGAAGAGCCAGAAGGAGTACTACCTGAACGAGCAGATGCAGGCGATCCAGAAGGAGCTCGGCGAGAAAGACGAGTTCAAAGCCGAGCTGGCCGATCTGGAGCGCCGCATCATCGAGAAGAACCTCTCCGAGGAGGCGGTCGAACGCCTCACCCGCGAGCTGCGCAAGCTCAAGATGATGAGCCCGATGTCGGCCGAGGCCACCGTGGTCCGCAACTATGTGGACTGGGTGCTGTCGCTGCCGTGGTTCGAGTTCACCGACGAGAGCCTCGAGATCGAGTCGGCCGCCCAGATCCTCGACGAAGACCACTACGGGCTCGACAAGGTGAAGGAGCGAATTCTGGAGCACCTCGCCGTGGCGCAGCTGGTCGACCGGCAGCAAGGCCCGATCCTGTGCTTGGTGGGGCCTCCGGGCGTGGGCAAGACCTCGCTGGCCCGCTCGGTGGCCCGCGCGACCAACCGCAACTTCGTGCGCCAGGCGCTCGGTGGCGTGCGCGATGAGGCCGAGATTCGGGGCCACCGGCGCACCTACATCGGCGCGCTCCCCGGGAAGGTCATCCAGAGCCTTCGCAAGGCCGACAGCTCCAACCCGGTGTTTCTGCTCGACGAGATCGACAAGATGAGCACCGACTTCCGCGGCGACCCGTCAGCGGCGCTCCTCGAGGTGCTCGACCCCGAGCAGAACGAGACCTTCGTCGATCACTACCTCGACCTCGACTACGACCTCAGCCAGGTCATGTTCCTCTGCACGGCGAACAACCTGCAGGGCATCCCCGATCCGCTCCGCGACCGCCTCGAGATCATCGAGCTCCCTGGCTACACCGAAGAGGAGAAGCTGTCGATCGCGCGCCGCTACCTCATCCCCAAGCAGGTGGGTCGCAACGGGCTCAAGCCCGAGCAGATCCTGCTCACGCGGCAGGCTGTGCAGCGGATCGTGCGCGAGTACACCCGTGAAGCGGGTGTGCGAAACCTCGAGCGTGAGATCGCGAAGGTCTGTCGAAAGGTGGCCAAGCGCGTGGTGTGGAAGGGCCCCGACACCCGCGTGCGGGTCACGAGCGAGAACATCCACAAGCTCCTGGGCGTGCCGCCCTTCACCGAGCCGAACCTCGAAGACGCCGACCACGTGGGCCTGGTGCAGGGCCTCGCGGTGTCGAACGCGGGGGGGGTGGTGCTCAACATCGAGGTGGCATCGGTCCCCGGCAACGGGCGGCTCATCCTGACTGGGCGCCTGGGGGACACCCTTCGCGAGAGCGCTCAAGCCGGCCTGAGCTACATCCGGTCGCGTGCCGATTCTCTTGGGTTGAAGCTGGGGTTTCACACTGCGAGTGACATCCACGTCCACTACCCGGGGCGCTCTGCCAACGCCGACGGTCCGAGCGCGGGGATCGCCATGGTCACGGCCATGACCTCGGCGCTCACCGGCCTGGCCGTGCGGCGCGACATCGCCATGACCGGCGAGGTGAGCCTGCGCGGGCGGGTGCTGCCGGTGGGCGGCATCAAGGAGAAGACCCTCGCGGCCCACCGAAAGGGGATCCGCCACCTGCTGTTGCCGGCACTCAACGAGAAAGATCTCGACGACATCCCGCCCGCCGTGCGCGCCGCGCTCGACATCGAGCTGGTGAAGCACATGGACGAGGTGCTCGATCGCGCCTTGGTGTGGCCGTCAGAGAGCCGCTCCTTCCAGCCATCCGGGCGAGCGGTGGGCTTTCAGTCGGCCGCCGAGCCGTGAGCGCAGACCCGTGGGGGCAGAAAGCCGCCCAGCGTGCTTGACACGCACCGCAAGATTCCATATTAGCAGGCTGCTCCCGGGGGACGTCGTCATCGAAGTCCACCCGAAGGGCGGGTAGCTCAGTCGGGAGAGCAGCAGCTTTACACGCTGCGGGTCACAGGTTCGAGCCCTGTTCCGCCCACCACTCCTGGCCGCTCTTTTCATCGCTGGTTCGAGACGTCATCTGGGATTGTAGTTCAGTCGGTTAGAACGCCGGCCTGTCACGCCGGAGGCCGCGGGTTCGAGTCCCGTCAATCCCGCCATTTTCCTGGAACATCGCCGCGAGCAGGGTCGGTCTCGCAGGCGAAGAAGCGCGAATGCGTGCTGCGCCACCTTCCATTCAGAGGTGGCGTTTCCGCTGTTCGGGGCAGCCCCGCAAGGGGGGCGCCCGCGCTGTCGAGGCGCTGGCCGTCGCCGCGAGCGCACGTCGAGGGCGCTGCGTGGCCTGGGATCAGGTCCCGCCCCGGCGTCTCCGCGGCCAAACGGCTACCTTGCGGTCATGATGCTGCCCCTGCTGTTCGGGCTCGCGGTGGCCACCGCGGCGTCCACCAAGCGAAAGCCAGACCTCGAGCGTGGCGCCGATCTGTACGCCCGGAATTGCTGGATGTGCCACGGCAAGCGGGCGCTCGGAGACGGTCCGTCGCGCACGGTGCTGGGG
>JBDQIL010000880.1:0-2901 GCA_040264415.1 Myxococcota bacterium | reverse complement strand
CCCCTCGTGCGCGGCCGCCCCATCTTCGGCGCCGACCGCGTCGAAGCCCAGCGGTCCGTGCAAGACGGGGGTTGGCGACAAGGCCGCTCCCCGCAGCGGCGACCCCATCTACAACGGCATCTGAGGCATCGATGGACCGACTCGCGCCATCCGCCGAAGACCTCCTCGACCGCGCCGACGTCCGTGGCGCGGTGTCGGGTCTGCTGGCCGACCGCTCCAGCGCCGAGGCGCGTGCCCTCTACCTGACCCTGGCCAAGTACATCGATCGCCGGGTGAGCCGGGTGAGCCGGGCCCGCTACGCCGACCTGCTCCCGCGGGCGCGGCAGGAGGAGCTGGTGGGGGAGGTGCTCCTCGAGCTGATGCGTGGGTCGTTGGTCGGCTTTCGCGGTCAGAGCCTCCCGGAGCTGCTCGGCTACGTGCGCCGGATCTGTGACCGCGTCTGCTGGAGAGCGGCGCGGCGGGTCATCCGCGAGCGCGACGCGCTCGAGGGCGAGGCGGGAGACGTCGTCCGCGGCTGGAACGCCGCGGCCCCCGACCCCGAGGCGGCCGCGCGCATGTCGCCCGACAGCCCCTTCGACGACACCGATCAGGCCTACCTGCTCGCGCTGCTCGAGGCCGGGAGCCGCTCGGAGCATGCCCGCCGTGAGGGGGTGAGCCGCGCCGCGGTGACGCAGCGGTTGCAGCGCATCCGCCGGCGCATCTCGCAGATGTCGCGGCTCGACCGCGCTGCGGCCGAAGCGTGGATGCGCGAGCGGGCGGACGAGGCCGCGCGTCGGCGCCCTCGAGACGGCTGAGCGCGCTCCAGCGCCGCGGCCAGAATTGCCGCTGAGACGGGAAGGTCACGGGATCGCGCGTGCGGTCGCTGGGCCGCGCCGGCTTCCGGGCTATTCGATAGAATGGAATCGCCTGTCTCCGTCCCGGAACGCCTCTCGTGTGACGCCCGCTGTGGAAGCGGCGCGCCCGCGTCCGAGGTCACCCTGCACTCGGGGACCTGGTGGCTCTGCAGCTGTGGCCTCTCCGACCGGATGCCCTTCTGCGATGGCGCCCACCGCGGCATGGCCATGGTGCCCATCCCGCTGGTGGTCCGCGGCTCACAGGCGGTGGCCATCTGTGGCTGTGGCCGCGTGCGCGCAGACGAGAACGACGCTCAGGCTGGCGGGAGCAGGTCGGCGTAGACCCAGAGCGTGCGAAAGCCGGCCCACGCCACCCGCAGGTGGTAGGTGCCCGCCGCATCGACGACGATGTCGTGGCGCTCCGGGATCTGGTCGGGGCAGCCCTCGACCGGCGCGGGCTCGTCGGCGGGGAGCGGCTCGACCCCCTCTTGCAGGTGCATCAGCACGTCGACCTCACTGCTGAAGACGACCAGCGTTCCGGGCGCGGAGAGCTCGAGGCGCACATAGTTGGGCTGATCGGGCACGATCGACAGGGTCGCAGGCTCGTCGCCGAGGGGCATCTGCGGGGCGGTCGTGTCGGGGGTCTGTCCGGGCGTCATGGCCCGCCCGACCTGCTCGCGCAGCGCGCAGGCCGCCGCCTGCACGCCCGAACCACCCGCTGACACCGCCGACACGGGCCCCGTGACGCCCGCTGAAGAGGCGGCGGCGCTGACGGCGATGAAGGCGAGCAGGCGCATTCGGTCCTCGGGTTGTGCGCATCGTAACCGACGCCGCCAGCCGATATGCAGGCCCTGCCAGCGGCCCGCCCGGCCGCTGAGGCTGCGCCCGGAGGCACCGCCATGCTCACCTTCGCGTCGATGCTGATCGCCCTCGGTGGGGCCGCCCTCGCCCAGAGCGCGCCACCCTCGGGGCTGCAGCTCGCGCAGGGGCCCTGGAAGCTCACCGTGCATCCCACGCTGGGCGCCCAGTGGATGACGTGGGTGGGTGACGAGGCCCGCGCGCGCGACGGCGACCCCGCGCTCGCAGAGGGCGTACGCCTGGCCCAGACCGCCCTCGACCTTCAGATGCAGGGGCCCGCAGGCGCCTTCGCCACGCTTCGGGGCGAGGAGGGCCTCGCGCAGGGCGATCCCGACGCGCTCGAGGCATGGGTGGGCGTGGCGTTGGCGGGCGGGCGCGGGGGCGTCTGGATCGGCCAGAACGACCTGCCGGTGACCCGCGATCGGGGCCGAGAGAACGACGGGCTGGCTTTGAGCTGGCGACCGGTGCTCTCGACGCGAGCCGCAGCGCTGCACCCGGCAGGCGCGGGGGGCGGTGTCGCGGTCCCCGGGCGCCTGTCGCTGCGCGGCGGGGTCGCCTACGACCAGGTGGGCGTCGACGCGCCGATGCTGTGGGGCCGACTCGACCTCCACCCCCTGGGCGCCCCCCCCGACCGACAGGACCAGCGGGTCGAGCGCGTGGCCTTCCTGTTGGGGGGCGGCGCGCTCCGGCACCGCTCGTCCGTGGTGGGCGACACGGGGCTGTGGACCGGCGACCTCGAGGTGCGGCTGGGGCCGGTCGAGCTCGCGGGCGCCTGGGTCGGCTTGTGGGAGACCTCGACGGGCGGCGTCGAGCGCGCGTCGGCGGAGTGGATCCTCACCGCGGGCACCGTGGTGGCGCCGCTCCCAAGCGGCGATCTGCACCTGCAGGCCCGCGCAGAGCGGATCTCCGGCCTGTGGGACGAGGGCGAGGTGCGCTGGGTGCCGACCGGTCGCCTGTCGTGGCGCGCGGGCGACGGCGCCCTCGAGGCCTACGTCGAGAGCCGGCTGAGCTTCGAGGTGCCCGCGGCCACCCTCCCGCCCGACTCCGCCGACCGGTCGACTGGCGTCGCGGGGGTGGGGCTGGTCGCCCGCTGGTAGCGATCAGTCGTCGCCCAGCGCCCGCAGGCGCTCCTGCGCGGCGCGGGCCCAACCCAGGCCCCGCTTCGGGCGCAGGCGGCGCAGGATCCGCTCCGGCAACCCCGCGCCGATCT
>JBDQIL010000879.1:0-2904 GCA_040264415.1 Myxococcota bacterium | reverse complement strand
TCTACGCCACGGGGTGGTTGGTGCGGGGGGCGGCCCCCGCGTTTGGGGGGGCGCCCCCGCCGTAACAACCAGCGGCGCCCGCCCCCCCGTCCGACGCGCCGTCGGCGTCGGCTCTGCCCGAGTCTTCGCCCGGATCGGGCTCGGTGGGCTCGGGGCAGGTGGCCCCCGGCACGGTGTCGGCGCACGGCACGCGCACCAGGCGCATGGGCACGCCCTCGGTGGTCGTGAACAGGCCGCCGTCCGGGTGCCACGCGATCGCCTCACCCTGGCCCCCGGGGTCGATGGGCACCTCGACGGGCGCGGCCTCCCAGTGGGCGGCGGGGTCGGCGGGGTCGGTCTCCCACGCGAAGGCGTGCCCGTAGGTGCGAATCACCAGTCGATCGCCGCCGCCCCCCCCGTCGGCCCCCCTGATGCGCCCGCTGTCGCGCCGCCCGGCCGGGGGGAGCGTGGCGACGTACTCGAGGGGCGTCGGATCGACCTCCACCCCCGGCTCAGCGGGCAGCCGCCAGACGGTGGGGTCGGTGGCGTCGTTCTGCTTGGTGAACAGGTAGACGCGGCCCGTGCACGGGTGGACCGCCAGGGCCTCGGCGTCGGCCGATCCCCCCGGGTACGCGAGCCGCCAGATCGCCCGCACGGTCGCTGCCTCGCCCGCGACCGGCTCGCCGACCGCGAAGACCTGCACCTCCGTGCGGGTGCGGCCGTTGTCGCCGATGTCTCCGACAAAGATGCATCGGTCGCCGCTCTCGTCGGGGCAGGGCCCCCCAGAGATGTCCTCCCAGTCGCGGAAGGTCGCCCCCTCCACCGGGTGCGTCTCGAGCAGCGCCCCCGCCTCGTCGAAGCGGAAGAGCTCGGCCGAGCCTCCGGCGTCGTTGTGGGTCACCCACTCGCCAGGGCGCCCCTCGAGGCGGGCCAGGCCGCTGCTCTCGTTCACCTCGGCGGCGCTGCATTCGCCGGACAGCGTGGGCTCACCCCACGACACGCAGGCGGGCTCGGCCGCGGCGAGCCGCGCGAACAACCAGAGCGCAGCGACGCTCACCCGGCACAGGTCCGCGGGTCGTCAGCGGCGTCGATGCAGGCGGCGATCCAGCCGTGACGGGCGACGAACCAGGCGCGCAGGGCGTCCATCTCCTCGGACAGGGGCGCGGCGCCCCAGCGCTCGGCGTTGCGCGGCCCCGCCTCGGCGAGCTGGGCCTCCATCGCGTCGATGTGCGCCAGGATGGCGTCGAGGGCCAGCGGACCGGCCATGAGCTCCAGCCACCGCGCCCAGTACCGGTCTCGAAAGGCGGGGTCGGCGAAGAGCGCGCCGTACCAGCCATACGTGAACAGCGGGGTGGTGTCGGCCGTGAAGTTGGTGGCGTCCCAGTGGTAGGGATCGCGCGCCCGCGAGTCGATCGACCCCGCCGTGCGGTCGAGATCCCACAGCGGGCCCGCGCGGATGGGCCCCTCGCGGTCTTTGTGGAAGTACGCAGAGAGGCGGAAGGCGTCGGGGTTCTTGAAGAGCGTGTTGAGGATGTGCAGGTCGATGAAGGCGTCGAGGTCGGCGAGGTCTTCGACCGCGCGGCCGGTGGCGGGATCGACCCCGCCGGCGGCCAGGGCGCGCCCCAAGGCGTCGATCTCGCTCGCAAGGAAGGCCACCTGGGCCGACGCGAGGTCGTCGATCTCGGGGTCGACCGGCACGATGGGCGCGGCGAAATAGAAGGCGCCGTCGCCGCTCCCGACCCACAGCTCTTCGGCGGAGCTGCCGCTGCGGTCGCGCTTGAAGACGTAGCCCCCCGTGATGTCGGGCTCGGTCAGGTCGTCGGGGTCGAGGGAGGCCACATCGACCCGGTCGTCTCCCCCCTCGATCTCCTCGATCAGCACATAGACGCCCGCGTAGTCGCCGGCCGACACCGGCCGCCCGCGCGTGGCCACGAAGAGCTCGAAGAAGGTGGTGCGGGGCGCGTACTGGCCGACGTCGCGCGAGAGCTGGTAGCCCAAGGCGTTTCGCACGAGGGCGTCGTCGAAGTAGGAGGGCGCGTGCAGGACCCAGTCGGCTTCGGCGGGCAGGTCGAGGAGCGGCTCGGCGCGGTCGTCGTCTCCCACAGCCGACCAGAGCTCGAGGTCGAAATTCTTCTTGTCGAGGCTGGCTGAGCTCGAGCCTCGAACCCGCAGGCGGGCACGAGCCGAGTCCACCGCGGGCCCCAACAGCGCCGCGCGGTCGCCGTCGGGCGGGATGACGGTGAGCCCCACGGGCGTGTTCTCGACCAAGGCGTCGAAGCCCGCGTCGGTCCAGGCCACCATCACGGGCAGGTTCGAGTCGAAGTCGGCCAGCGTGGGGTCGACCTGCGCGTAGCTCCACGCCTCGATGTGCCCTTGGATGGCGCCAGTGTCGACCTGGGTGAGCACCACCGCGGGGCCGTCGAGCGCCAGCGGCCCGGTGACCGGCTCGGGGGTGCAGCCGCGGTCGGGCTGGGTGACGCAGGCCATCACCACGCCCGCGCCGGTCGAGGACGTGATCTCGACGGCGATGTCGCCGACGAAGGTGCCGGCCGGCGGAGACAAGACCGCCGTGGCCCGTCCGTCGGGCAGCACCTCGACCCCGTCGTCGCCGCCCGAGGTGCCGTCCGACCCGTCGGCGCCGCCTGCGCCGTCCGCGCCGTCTGCGCCCACGGTCGGGGCCCCGGTCTCGTCACCGCCGACCTCGCCCACCTGGGCCGGCGCGCACGACAGGGCCCCCGCCAACACGAGCAGAGAGATCCGGTCACCCGGCGAGCGATGGGAAGACGAGGCGGTCGTGCCGGACGGTGCGGCTGGCGCCTGGGTGTTCTACGATGAAGGCGCGCGCCTGTCGGACGCCTGCCAGCCTGGGGCGCCGCGTCCGGGCGGCGCCCACGCCCTTCGCATTGGATGGACCCCCTGACCGCC
>JBDQIL010000878.1:0-2905 GCA_040264415.1 Myxococcota bacterium | reverse complement strand
GCAGGGAGGCGGCGAGGGCGCCCCTTCGTTCCGGTGGAGGTCATCGAGATCCCAGAAGCGGCAGGTGTCCCCGACGGGCCCAGCTGCGAGGCGGCGCTCGCCGACGCCGCCCGCCGTCGCGCAGCGCAGGGCCCCGTCGCGTCCCCGGCCAGTCGCCCAGCGGCCGCGCCGGCGGCGATCGCTGCGCCCGAAGCGCCCGCGAGCCCAGCGCCCGCGCGCGCCCCAGAGCCGCCGGGCGGCGCGGTCGACATCGCCCAGGTGCCCAACCCGGTGGTCACCCGGGCCGACCTGCGCGCGGGCCGGGTGACCGGCGGCGATCTCGACGCGTTGCCGCCGCAGCCCCTCGAGGCCGACGCGGCGGTCACGCGGTCGATCGGCGACGTGATGCGCCTGGCCCGCGCCGGTCAGCCGGTCCGGCTGACCTTCTACGGCGCCAGCCACGTCGGGGGCGACTTCTTCACCGGTCACCTGCGCCGGTTGCTGCAGACCCGCCACGGAGACGCGGGCCACGGCTTCGTCTTCCCCGCCGAGCTGTACCGGCACCACCGCGCCTCCGACCTCAACCTCTGCCGCACCCCCGGCTGGCAGCCCGACTGGGTGGGCCGCGAAGGCGGCGCCGACGTCTACGGCTTCGCCGGCGCGAGCTTCGTCAGCGACGATCCGACCGACTTCGCCTGGATGGAGACCACCCACGCCAACCCCCAGGGCCGGGCGGTCGCCCAGATCGACCTCTTCGTGGAGGCCCACCCCGGCGGCGGGGGGCTCGTGGTCACCGCCGACGCGGCGGCCCCGCGGGTGGTCCCCACCCACGCCGACGTGCCCGAGCTGCGCCATGTGCGCGTCAAGCTGCCCGATGGGCCCCACCGACTGCGGCTGCAGCCCATGGGCGATGGCGAGGTGCGGCTGCTGGGCGCGAGCCTCACCCGCGCCACGCCCGGCGTGGTGGTCGACTCCATCGGCATCCGGGGCCGCACGGCGCGCACCTGGCTGTCCTGGGACCCAGACGTGCTCACCCAGGGCCTCCGCGCGCTGGCGCCCGACCTGCTGGTGCTCGCATACGGCACCAACGAGGCCGCCGACACCGACTACACCATGAGCCAGTACGCCGACGACCTCCGCGCCGTGCTGTCGCGCGCGCGCGCCGCCGCTCCAGGGGTGGCCTGCGTGCTGGTCGGGCCCTCCGATCGCGGCGTGGTCCAACAGAGCGGGCAGCGCTGGGCGGTGTGGGGCCGCACCCGACCGATCGCCCAGGTGCAGCGCGAGATCGCCCACGAGGCCGGCTGCGCCTTCTGGGATTGGCAGGCCGCGACCGGCGGTCCCGGCTCGATGGTGGCCTGGCGCCTGCACGACCCGCCGCTGGCCGGCTGGGACCTCATCCACTTCAGCCAGGCCGGCTACGAGCGCTCGGCCGAGCGCTTCCTCGAGGCCCTCGACGACGCCGCGGCCCGCTCTGGCGGGGCCTCCTTCTGACCAAAGGGCCAGGAAGGGGTAAGCTAAGAATCATGCCGTCTCTCCTCGAACTGCTGGCCCTGGGCGCCCTGCTGTGTGCGGCGGGATGTGGGCCGTCGCTCACCGACACGCCCACCGCCTACGAGGGCACCGACGAGCTCGCCATCGCGGTGCTGTGCGGCGACGAGGCGGTCGAGGTGGGGGGCAAGACCTGGGCGAAGTTCGCCACCAAGTACGCCCAGGGGGTGCAGCCCGACTGGAAGGGCGAGACGCTCGAGGTGCAGGGCGGCGTGCTCACGCGCAGGGCCGCCGGGCGCCCGACCACCCAAGAAGACGGCTCGATCCGGCGCATCGAGACGTTCTGGGTGGAGCCACCGCCCGACGCCAAGCCGGGCGATCGGGTCCGCATCGGGCCGCTTCGATTCCAATACGCCCGCGCCAACGGCGGCAGCCGGTCCGCCAGCCACGACGGCTGCGAGATGCGGGTCGAAGAGTAGGCTCAGTCGCCGCCGACCTGCACCAGGCGCGCCGGCCCGGGGGTCTGGCGGGCCCACTGGTCGTAGGAGCGCTCCATGGCGTCGGCGAGCGTGTGGCCCATGATGTTGAGGCCGCGGTTGGTGAGGTGGTACAGATCGCTCCAGGCCAGCGCCGGCTCGTGCGACAGCCAGCGCGCGAACGACCCCTCGCCCCCCATGGCCGACCGGGCGTCCCAGAACGCGCACCCGAGCTCCCAAGCGGCCTCGCGTTGCAACTGGACCATGCGGTCGAGGGTGGGCTTCGACTGGATGCCCCCCCGGTGACGCACCCCCTGGTCGAGCGGCGTGATGAGCAGGCACGACGCGTCGGGGGCCCCTGCCTGAAGGCGCCGCACCACCTTGATGTAGCGCTCCTTCCAGATGTGCCCGTCGCCCGACTTGAGCGACGGCAGGCCCAGCTCGTTGCCGCCCATCTGGTAGACGAGCAGATCGGGCTCGCGGCGGGCGATCTGCCGGGCGAGGTGGTTCTTTCCCTGGCGGAACATGCTGCCCGGCCCCGCGCCCGCCACGCCGAAGGTCTCCCAGGTCATGCCCGGCCCTTCGGTCTCAAGGGCGACCCCGTAGAGGCTGACCGGCCCGTCGTCCGAGGTGGAGATGCGCAGGGTCTCGGCCCCTTCGGGGACGTCGAGCGACCGGAAGCCGTCGCCGCGGTTGGGGCCGCCCGTGCCCACCCCCACGCCGGGACCGTCCTTGGCTTGGGCATAGAAGCTGCCCCCGCCCGGCTGCACCTGGAAGAACAGGTCGAAGTGGTGCAGCGGCTGCCGCGAGCCATCCTCGAGCTTGGTGCCGCCCAAGGTCGAGCTGGCGGCCCCGCGGGCGGTCGAGACGGTGCCGGCCAGCCCGTAGTAGGCCATCTCGGCGCCGCCGAAGGTGATGGTCAGCGTCTTCCAGTCGCCTTCCGGGTACCGGGCGACGCCGGG
>JBDQIL010000877.1:0-2907 GCA_040264415.1 Myxococcota bacterium | reverse complement strand
GTCCTCGTCGACCGCTCCATCGCAGTCGTTGTCGGCGCCGTCGCACACCTCGAGCCCGTCGGGGGAGATGGCCGGGTCTGCGTCATCGCAGTCGTCGGCGTTGTCGACCGCGCCGGTGGGCGCCGCGCAGGCCTCGAGGGCGGCGCCCGGATCGCCGTCGGCGTCGGCGTCGGCGTCGGCGTAGAAGGTGTCCAATACGCCCTCGTCGATGTCTCCGTCGCAGTCGTTGTCCACCCCGTCGCAGAGCTCGGGTGCGGCGGGGTGGATGGCCGGGTCGTCGTCGTCGCAGTCGGTGCCCGAGGCGACCGCGCCGTCGGGGGCGGCGCAGGCCTCGATGGCCGCGTCGGGGTCGCCGTAGGTGTCGGCGTCGGCGTCGGCGTAGAACACCCCCATCACCCCCTCGTCCACGTCGCCGTCACAGTCGTTGTCGACCCCGTCGCAGACCTCGGTGGCGCCGCTGTGCACGCGGGCGTCGTCGTCGTCACAGTCCTCGTCGCCGGCGAAGCCGTCGCCGTCGCCATCGACTTCGAGTCCGCCGGTGTCGGTCCCGACCGCGCCGTCTCCCTTGTCGCCTGGCCCCGTCCGGCAGGCGAGGAGCGCGATCGGTGCGAACAGGGCGATGAATCGAGACATGGGTGCTCCATTGGCTGGGCAGGGGCCGCGGACGCAGTGTACCGGACTGGAGGAGGCGGGGTGCTGCGGGGGCGTGGCCGCAGCCGTCCAACCTCTGAACGCACCCGGGCTGGGTCATCCGGACGACCCTGAGCCTCGAAGGGGCCCGTGGTTTGCCGACCCTCGCCAGCGACGCCGCCTCGCCGGCGGGAGCGATCAGCCGGGGGACCGTTCGGGTCGAGGGCATCCGCGCCGGCCCGCCCCACCCAACGCCACCCGCCTCTCGCGAAGTCGGTGCGGCGATCGAGTGGCGCGCGTTGCTTGGCATGACCAAATGGACGAGATGGCGCACCACCCTCCCTTCGCCGATCTCTTCCCGGATGGACTCCTGTCCTCCCATGCGGCCATCGCTCCGTCGGAGGCGCATCCGGGCGTGGACATCGACACGCTGAAGGCGGCCTTCCGTCTCGGGCGCGCAGCCGATCGCGTGTTGACCGCGATGACCCGCACCATTGGCGACTCGGGGCTGACGCTCGGCCCGTGGAGAGCGCTCGCCGTGCTGGCCTGGTGATTCCCCGACACCGGAGCCAGGGCGTCCGAGCTCGCCCAGCAGTTGAATGTGACCGCTGCGACGACGACCCGGCTCGTCGATGGCCTGGTGGCCCTGCGACTCGTCGACCGCGCGATCGATGCCCTCGATCGCCGCGCCCGGCGCGTCCGTCTCACGGACGAGGGGCGTGCGCTGGTCACGACGGTGCTGCCCCGGTTGGGTCAGCGGTCGGTCCGTCTGGTGGAGAACCTCGGGGGGGCGGAGGCCGCGCGCTCCCTCGCGCGACAACTCGAAGCGGCGGCCGAGGACACCGATGACTGACTACAACTACCCGCGCTTCTCCTCAGACCTCTACGACATGACGGAGTTCAGTGGCCCGCGGTTGGGCCAGCCCATGCCTGTGTGTCGGGTCTTCTCGATGGATGGGGTTGCGGTTGACCTGTCCACACTGCCCGGCCCCTACGTCCTCGAGCTCGGCAGCCAGACGTGTTCGATCTTCGTGGCGCGTCTCGCAGCCATGAACGAGCTCGCTGCGGCCAACCCCCACGTCCCCTTCTACGTGCTCTACGTGCGGGAGGCGCACCCCGGTGAGCGGCGTGGCCCTCACCGCAGCCTCGATGAGAAGCTGAACGCCGCGGTTGGCCTGAAGCGCAGGGAGCCGGAGTCCCGCACGGTGCTGGTGGATGACGTCGCCGGCGAGGTGCACCAGCGCCTGGGCAGCCTTCCCAACTCGGTCTACGTCGTTGGCCCCGATGGGACCGTGCAGTGGCGGTCCGACTGGAGCGATCCGGCCGCGCTCGCCGAAGTGCTCGGCGGTAGGGCGGACGAGGACTGTGTGAAGAAGGAGCGACGGCCTCCTGGGTACCCGCCGTTGGGGCCGATGCTCCGGGCGCTGGGGAGAGGCGGGCTCATCGCGAGCAACCACATCCCCGCGGACTCCTCTCATGGTGCGTCCATCTTCATGCCCAGGAGCGCTGGCGAGGCTGTCTCGGGTGGCCCGTGTTGAGGCCTCGTGAGGCCGCCAACGAGCTGTCCGAGCGCTTGGAGCGCCTCGCCGATCCGAAGACTCGGGCGTGGTTCGAGTCCTATTTGAAGGGCGCGATCCCCTATCGAGGCGTGAAGACCCCACAGATCGTCGCGGCCCTCACGCGATGGCGCCGAGACCTGAGCCTCGACGACCAGTCCCCCTCGGCCTCCCTCGAGATCTGCCGTTGCCTCGTGCAAGGTGAGCATGCCGACGACAAGTTCGCCGCGTTCCTCTGGCTGCAGCGCGGGCTCGCGCTCCGGTTGACCCTCGACGCCCTGATGGACGAGGTCGAGTGGTGGTTCAACGCCGGCCTCATCCACGACTGGTCCACCAGCGATTGGCTCTGTGTGCGGGTCCTTGGACCTGCCCTCGTTCGCGGCGGCGAGCCGGTCGCACAGCGGCTCCAAGGCTGGTTCACGAGCGAGCATCTCTGGCAGAAGCGCAGCTCGCTGGTCGCCTTTCGTCCGGTCGTCGCCGACGCCGGCTGGCATCCCAGGATCGCGAGCGGAGTCGCTGCCTTGGTCTCGGACGACCGTCGGTTCATCCAGACGGGCGTGGGGTGGGTGCTCGCGGATCTCGGCAAGGTGCACCCTGGCGTCGCCGCGGGCCTCGTGGAGACCCACTTCGAGCAGCTGAGCGCCGAGGTGATCCGGCGCCACACGCGTGGCCTCCCCGACCACGAGGCCTGGCTGACCCGCGTCCGTGCGCGCTGAATGGC
>JBDQIL010000876.1:0-2908 GCA_040264415.1 Myxococcota bacterium | reverse complement strand
GGCGCCAACACCGCCACCTTCTACGAAGACGACGACGAAGACGGCTACGGCGACCCCGACGAGGCCGTCGAGGCGTGCACGGCGCCCGCAGGCACCGTCGACAACGCCGATGACTGTGACGATCTCGACTACGACGTCAACCCCGGCGCCGACGAGGTCTGCGACGGCGTCGACAACAACTGCGACGACTCGGTAGACGGCCCCGACGCCACCGACGCCTCGACCTGGTACCAAGACCGCGACGGCGACGGCTATGGCGACCCCCTCGGAGAGGTCGAGGGGCCGCTGTGCGAGGCCCCCGACGAGACGGGCTGGAGCGCAGACGCCACCGACTGCGACGACGGCGATCGCGCGCTCAACCCCGGGGTGGAGGAGGCCTGCGACGGCATCGACAACGACTGTGACGGCTCGGTCGACTTCGAGGTGAACGTCCCAGGCGACTACGCGTCGGTCCAGGCCGCCGTCGACGCCGCCTCGCCCGGCGACCGGGTCTGCATCCTGGCGGGCACCTACACCGAGTCGATCTCGCTCACCGACGACGTGTCGCTCTTCGGGGTCAGCCGCGACGAGGTGATCCTCGAAGCACCCTCCTTGTCCTCCAACCTGCAGGTGCTCAACGTCACCGCCGCGCCCACCATCGCCCACCTCACCTTCGTCGGTGGATCGGGCACCGAAGGCGGCGCGCTGCGCATCAACAACGCCAACCCGGCCCTCGAGGACGTCGCCTTCCGCGACGGCGACGTGTCGTCCGCGTCGGCCACCTGCCTGGGCACCGTGGCCTACATCACGGGGGTGGGCGCGCCCTCGTTCACCAACGTGTCGGTCGTCGACAACGCCGCCTCGTGCCGAGACATCTCCGGGGTCTTCCTGGTGAGCAGCTCGGGCGGCACGGTGACCTTCGACGGGCTCGACATGCGAGACAACCTGGCCGAGGCCGGGGCGTCGGTCTACGGCGGCGTCTACGTGGCCAACGCCGCCTCGGTCGAGATCACCAACGCCGTGTTCGCCGGCAACCTCACCTCGTATGCGGTGGCCGGCGCCGACGTCTACGGGGTGGCCCTGTCGGGCACCGACAACGCCACGGCGGCGCTCACCAACGCGGTCATCTACGGCAACGCCACCGACTCGGGCGTCGCCACCCACTGGTCGGGCGGCGTCTACATGTCGGTGGGCTCGTCGGCCACGATGACGAACACCACCATCTCCGACAACCAGACCGACGGGCTCACGATCGAGGCCTCCGCCCTCTACGGGCTGATCACCGAGCGCTACTCGAACGTCTACGGGATGGACAGCCCCGTGCGGACCGCCAGCAATCCGGTGGGCACCAACGGCAACGTCGCGGTCGCCCCCGGATGTGCCTCCACCGGCAGCAGCTTCCCCGAAGACTGGGATCTGCACCTCGACGCCGCCGGGCCCTCGCCCCTCATCGACGCGGGCGACCCGGCCCTCCTCGATCCCGACGGCTCCACCAGCGACATCGGCGCCTATGGGGGCCCGGGGGGCGACTGGGAGTGAGCCGCGCGCGTCGCTGATGGCGGCGGCGCCCCGTCGCGCCGGGGCTGCGCCCTGGAGCGGGCCGACCGATCCGCGCGCAGCTAAGCTCCCCCTCCACCTTGGGAGCGCGCATGGACCCCGGCATCGGCTCGGGCCCGCCCGATGAGGCCGCCATCGGTCGCGGCACCGTGCTCGACCGCTACACGGTCGAGGGCGTGCTGGGCGAGGGGGGCATGGCCGTCGTCTACCGCGTGCGCCACAACGATCTGGGCAGCCCGCACGCGCTCAAGGTGCTGCGGGTCCACTCGAAGGCCATCCGCGAGCGGCTGCGGGCCGAGGGGCGGGCCCAGGCGCAGCTGCGGCACGTCAACATCGTCTCGGTGACCGATCTGATCGACGTGTCGGGCGCGCCCGGCTTGGTGATGGTGCTCATCGACGGCCCGGCCCTCGACCGCCGCCTCGCGGGCGGCCCCCTGACGCTCGACCAGATCGACCGCCTGGCGGTGGGCATGCTCGACGGGGTGCGGGCGGCCCACTCCGCCGGGCTCATCCACCGCGACCTGAAGCCGGGCAACGTGCTGCTGGCGGACACCGACCACGGCGTGGTCGCCAAGATCACCGACTTCGGGTTGGTCAAGGCCGTGCTGCCCGAGCCGGGCGCCAAGGTGCGCACCCGGGCCGGCTCCACCATGGGCACCCCGGCCTACATGGCGCCCGAGCAGATCCGCGACGCCGCCAGCGTAGACGCACGGGCCGACCTCTTCAGCCTGGGCGTCATCCTCTTCGAGATGGTGACCGGGCTCTCGCCCTTCCTGAGCGACGACCTGATGGAGTCCTTCAACCGGGTGATCAAGGGCGACTTCCCGCACCCGCGCAGCCTGCGCCCAGACCTGCCGCCGCGGATGGAGCGCGCCATCTTGGCCGCGATGGTGGTCGACCGCGACCAGCGGGTGGACTCCGCGGACACCCTGCGCGACCTGTGGACGGGCAAGCAGCCCGCGTGGAACGACGATCAGCCGGCCTCGGGCCAGGCGGGCCCCTGGACCGCGGGCGAGGTGCCGAGCCCCCCCAACACCATGTTCTTCCCACAATCGATGCCGGCCGCCGCAGAGCTGGGCACGCCGGCCGCGCCGAGCGAGGTGGCCGAGCCCGCGCCTGCGCCGGTGTCCACCCCACCGGCCGGGGGCGCCGGCAAGCTGCTGGGGGGGCTGGGCGCGGTCGCGCTGGTGGTCGCCGCGGCGGTGGTGTTCTGGCCCGACCCGCCGGCTCCTGCGCCGGCCCCCGCGCCGGTCGCGTCACCGGCCCCCGTGCCCTCTCCCGCGCCTGCAGCGGCCGCTGAGGGTCCGCTGCCTGATGCGCTCCCGGCGGACGACCCGGCGCTTGGGTCGGCCGCGCCCGCGGCAGACGCGGC
>JBDQIL010000875.1:0-2914 GCA_040264415.1 Myxococcota bacterium | reverse complement strand
GGACGACCCCGACCTGCACGCCCAAAGCGGCATGATCCTCAACGATATGGGGGCGTTCTCCGATGCGCTGGTGGCCTTCGAGCTCTCGCGGGGGGCCGGCCGCTTCTACGACAAGATGGGCGGACTCGGGGGCCACGCTGACGCCCTGCGGGGGGTGGGCCGGCCCCGTGAGGCGGCCGCGCTCCGGCGCGAGGCGCTGGCCACCCGCGGGTCGAAGGGGCGCCTCGCCCTCTACCAGGGCTTGATCGGCGACTACCGGGCGGCCGGTGACGTCGAGGCCGGCCGCGACGCGGCGCTCGAGGGGATGTCGGCCTACCCGCGCGCCGCGAACCTCTACGCCCAGCTCGCCGAGCTCGAGCTCGACGCCGGCGACCCCGAGCGGGTGCCCGAGCTGCTCGCCCTGTCCGACCGTCTGCAGCCGGCGGGGGTGTTCCGCAGCCACCTGGTCCGGGCGCGCATGGCGCTGGCCGACGGCGACTACAACGAAGCCCGCGGCCACCTCGCGACGCTCCGAAAGCGGGATCTGCGCAACCTCGAGGTGCTGCAGGTCCTGATTCAGCTCGAGATGGCGACCAACGGGCCCGCGGCTGCGCTGGGGGTCCTCCAGGCGCCCGCCTGGAACCACCAGGACCACCCCGGCGTCGCGGCGCTCGAGGCCCTCGCGCTCTTCGACGCGGGCGAGCACGCCGAAGCCCGCGAACGGGTCCGCGAGCTCGAGCGACGCTACCCGCTGCGCGGCGATGTGAAAGCCCTGCGCTACGTGATCGACAGCTTCTGAGCGTCGTGAGCGGCGGTCAGCGGTCAGTCGGCGGCGACCAGCCGGTCTCGGCCGGTCTGCTTCGCGACGTAGAGGCGGCGATCCGCGATCTGGAAGAGATCGTTGGTGGTCTCCACCCCCCGATCTCGGCTCGTGGCGATGCCGATCGAGGCCGTGATGGGGATGCTCGCGGCCCCAGCCTCCACCGGGTTCCGGCGGAGGGCCTTCCGGATCCGCTCCGAGACGTCCATGGCCAGGTACAGATCGGTCTCGCGCATCAGGAGCACGAACTCCTCCCCGCCGTAGCGGGCCAGCACGTCCTCGCGCCGGATGGCGACGCCGGCGCGCCCCGCCACCTCTCGCAGCACCGCGTCCCCCGCGTCGTGCCCGAAGGTGTCGTTCACGCGCTTGAAGTGGTCGAGATCGAAGATCACGAGGGCGAGCGGGCGGCCGTTCCGGGTCGCCCAGGCGAACTCCTGCTCGAAGCGCTCCATCAGGTAGCGCTTGTTGAAGACGCCGGTGAGGCCGTCTCGGACCGCCGCGTTGTACAGGTTGCGCTGTACGGCCTCCTCCACCTCGTCCTGCCACGTGTACTTGAGCACCACCGACGCCGACAGGCGGATCAGCTCGCCGTCCGCCATCATGCGGACGCCCTCTCCGATGCCCTCCTCGTCGACCATGGTGCCGTTGGTGCTGCCCAGGTCGCGCACCAGCGCGCCCCCGTCGGGAGCCACCACGATCTCGCAGTGGGCCCTCGACACGCTGTCGTCGTCGAGCACGACGTCGAAGTCCTCGTTGCGTCCCAGGCGGTTGCGCCCGATGCGGAGCCGAAAGCTGCGTCCCGCCTCGAGCCCGCTCAGCAGAACCAGCGCGGGCTGAGACTGCGCAGCCGAAGACACGGAGTGCTTCGGCGAGACGTCGGCGAGCGTCACCTCCTCGGTCGGGCACGGCCCCTCGAAGACGTCTACGCGGTAGGGCGACTGGGTCATGACGCGGGCCTCCGTCGACTCACCCCGGACTCCGCCCGGGACATGCCCTGTCATCGGCAGCGCCGAAGCCGCCTTGAGGAAATTCACAGCAGAATTGTCGAGCCCGGCCCCGCGTCGATCCAGTCACCCTGGAACCGCTGCCCCCCGCCGGCATCGTGCCGCCATGCGAATCAGCCTCATCCACGTCCAGTACCACGAGGGGAACAACATGTTCCCGCCGCTGGGGCTGCTCTACGTGGCGGGCGCGCTGCGCGCGGCGGGCCACCAGGTGCACGTGCTCGACGGCGATCCTCAGGTGGAGACCGACCTCGTAGACCGGGTGGTGGCCTTCCAGCCAGAGCTGGTGGGGCTGTCCTTTCTCACGATGACCTGGACCCGCGCGCGCGACCTCTGCACCCACCTGCGCGCGCGCCTCCCGGGGGTGCCGCTCATGGCGGGCGGCCCCCACGCCACCGCCGAGCCCGAGGCGACGCTGGCGGGCCTCGGGCTGCAGGTCGTGGTGCGCGGAGAGGGAGAGCGCACCGCGGTCGAGGTGGCCGACCGGCTGCAGCACGGACGGCCGCTCGACGGCGTGCCGGGCACCGTGACGTCCACCGGCCGGGCCCCCGACCGCGCCCCCATCACCGACCTCTCCACGCTCCCGATGCCGGCGCGCGACCTGCTCGACTTCGAGCGCTACCTGGCACCGCCCGGCCTGATCCGGGGCCGGGCGTCGGCGCGCCACGCCTCGGTGATGGCGGGCCGCGGCTGCCGGTACCGGTGCACCTTCTGCGCGAGCCACCTCCAGCTCGGGCGCGATCTGCGCATGCGCCCCGTCGACCATGTCGTCGCCGAGCTCGACCACCTCGTCACCGAGTACCGCGTTCGTGGCGTGTACTGGGTGGACGACATCTTCACCGGCGACAAGCCGTGGGTGCGCGACCTGTGCCGGGCGCTCCGAGAGCGGCCCTACCAGCTCGAGTGGGGCTGCCAGAGCCGGGTCGAGAGCGTCGACCGGGCGCTGCTCGAAGACATGAAGGCGGCCGGCTGCGTACAGGTCGATTTCGGGGTGGAGAGCGGGTCGAAGCGCGTGCTCCGCCGCATGAAGAAGGGCACCACCTGGCGCAGCGTCGTCGCGGCCTTCGATCTCGCCCACGAGGTCGGGCTCCGCACCGGAGCGAGCTTCATC
>JBDQIL010000874.1:0-2915 GCA_040264415.1 Myxococcota bacterium | reverse complement strand
GTGACGCAGGGCCGCGTCGATGCGGGCCTGCTGCTCGGCAGGGAGGGCCTCACCCACCGCCCGGAGCGCCGCCTCGAGCTCGGCCTCGCCCCGCAGGATCTCGTCCTGCACGGCCAGCATGGCGCCATACGACGACCGGGTCGCCTGCAGCATCGGCGACAGGTTGGCCTGCTGGGTGGCGCTCAGGGGGAGGCCGGCCCGCTCGAGATCGGCGATGCCGCTCACGAGGTCCTGCAGGCTGAGGGTCGAGCCGATCCAGGCGTAGCCGTGCTTGATGTTGCGGGCGTCCACCGGCCCGGCGAGCTCGGCGCGCAGGCGCTCGGCGGCGTCGCGGTCGAGGGGCGTCGCGCCGGGCACGACCTCGACATAGGGCGTGAGCACGAAGGTCTCCGGGGCGGCCTCGGACCACGACGCGGCCGCGAGGCCCAGGTGAGCCAGCAGGCAGAGGCCGGCGCCGACCCAGAGCAGGGTGTCGCGGTTCATCGGGGAGCTCCGGCGGGAGGCGGCTGCGGGGCCCGCACGCCGGGGGTGGGCGGCGGCAGGCGCTCGCCGGCGGGCGGCGGACCCTTCGGCGGACCCTTCGGCGGACCCTTCGGCGGACCACCGCGGGGGCCGCCGCCATGGGCCGGCTCGGGCGGGATCCCCTCGAGAAGACCGGCCCCGAAGAGGGCCTCGGTGGAGCCGCGCCCCAGGCTGCGCGCCGCCCGGTCGAGGCCGCGGCGCACCGCGGGGTCGGGGACCAGGCTGGCCGCGGGCGCTCCGGCCAGCAGCGCGTTCTGGTCGGCCACGGCGCGCACGACCTCGACCGACCAGCCAGACAGCTCGGCGACGCGGGCGTCGTAGCGGTCGCGATCGGCGGCGGCGATGCGGAGGGCCTCTTCGACCAGCGCGACCACGCGGGCGGCCCGCGGGCCGCCGGGCTCGGCGGTGGGGCGCCGGCCCGTCGCGTCGGGCAGCGCCCACAGGCTGCCCACGGCGAGCACCGAGTGGAAGGGCCGCTGCTGCACCACGCCCCAGCGTCCGCCGCCCTCGACCAGCCACTGCTCCACCCAGGGGTCCCAGCCCACGATGGCGTCGACGGTCTCGTCGCGAAGGGCGGGCAGCAAGGCGTCGGTGTCGAGGGGCACCGTGGTGGCCCCGAGGCCGCGGCTCCAGCGGGCCCAGTCGAGGTCGGGGGTGGACCCCGGCGCGACGCCCACGCGGGCGCCCTTCAGGTCGTCGAGCGTGGCGCCAGCGGCGCCCACGACCGCGATGCGGCCCAGCACCCCGGGCGAGCCCACGATGCGCGCGTCTGGGCGGCTCGACAGCATGTGCAGGGCGGGCGCCTCACAGGAGAAGAAGGCGTCCAACGCGCCCTCGGCGACCGCCTCTCCCTGGGGCCCGCCGCGGCGGAACGAGCGATCGTCGACCACCAGCCCGTGTCGGGCCGGCAGGTCGGGGTGGGCCTCGAGCACCGCGCCGACGTGGGCGTGCACCGGCGTGAGCGACGACCAGCCCAGCCGCAGGTCGGGCTCTCCGTCGGCCGCGGGGGGGCCTGCGATGGCCTGCTCGCCCTCGACGCCGGACAGCAGGTCGCGATCGAGCAGCTCATGGGCGACCTGCTCGGCCAGGCGCCGGTGGCCGGTGGCGTTGGGATGGAAGACGTGGCCCTGGATGTGGAGCCCACGCTCGCGGGTGCGCACCCAGCGGCCATCGACGTCGATGACCGGCAGGTCGATCTCGTCGCCCAGCGCGAAGGTGGCCGCCCGATAGCCCCAGTCCACGTAGCGCTCCACCAGATCGGGCTCGAGGCGATTGACCGGCATGTTGACCCAGACGGTGTCCCAGCCCTCCTGCTCCCCCAGGGTCTTCAGCTCGCGCAGGTTGTCGAGGTAGTCGGGCAGGGGGACCCGCGTGACCAGCTCGTTGACCCGGTCTTCGCCGAGCTTGCCGTAGGTGGGCTTGGCGCCGGCCCGGCGCTGCGCGTACATGGCCTGCGCGCGGGGGCTGAAGCGGCGCACGGCGGCCAGGGTGGCCTCGCGGGCGATGAGCCAGGCCTCGGACTGGAAGAGCACCGCGTTGATGGGGGCCAGCCCCGAGCGGGCGTCGGCCCGGGCCGCGTCGGTCATCACCTCGGGCCCCGGGTCGTTGTTGAAGCCCGCGATCACGAGGTCGGGCTGGTAGGCCCCCGCCACCCCGCGCATCATCTCGACCCCGTGGTAGGTCGACCAGCCCGGGCAGGCGGCGTTGACGACCCGCACGGTGCCGGCCCCGGCGGCGTCGAAGTGGGGCTGCAGCAGCTCTTGCAGCTGGTGCTCCCACATCTCGGTGCCGGTCACGCCCTGGCCGAAGTTGGAGGAGTCGCCCAGCACGACCACGCGGTACTCGCCAGCCGGCTTGAAGCGCGACGGGGGGCCCTCGCGCAGGCCGTCGCCGTTGGTGGTGATGGGCGTGTTGCCCGTGCCGTGGGAGAAGCCGTCGAGGTCGGAGCGCACCACCCAGTGCAGGGTGGGGTGGGGCCGAAACCAGGTGGCCATCACCCGCGCCTGGTAGGCCCGCAGCGCGGCCTCGCTGGCGCCACAGCTCACGGCGAGGGCCAGGACCGGCAGCCACCAGCGTCGCCGGAGCGCCTTCCAGCCCGCCGCGAGCACCACCAGGTAGACGTCGAGGGCGACGCAGGCGGCGATCGGGAACAAGATGAGGGCGTTCTCGGGCGCGTAGGGCGCGGCGGGGTCGACCAGCGGGCCCTTCTGCCAGGTGCTGAGCACCACGCTGCGCAGCCAGACGCCCCCCCCGATGAGGGCGAGGTGCACCGCCACCAGAGCGGCGACCGCGATCAGGTTGGCGCGGGCGTCGTCGCGCGCGGTGGGGGAGGGGGGTTCCACGGGCAGGGCTCCTTCCAGCCTCCGGTATACTCCGACTCCCCCCCTCTGCGC
>JBDQIL010000873.1:0-2925 GCA_040264415.1 Myxococcota bacterium | reverse complement strand
GTCGAGGGCCGGCGCCGGGGCCGTGCCTGCCGCGCCCGTGGCGGGCGGGAGCCCGCTGGTGATGGCGCCGTCTTGTCCGCCCTCGCCGCCCTCCGGAGCGCCGCCGTCTGGCGCGCCGCCAGCGGGGGCCTCTCCGCCGGGAAGCCCACCCGGCGGCTCGGTGCCCGGCGGCAGCCCACCCTGTGGAGGCGCAGCGCCCATCTCGGGGAAGACCCCGACCGTCAGCTCGACGCCGCTGACGCCCGCGCCCACCTCGACGGGCCCATCGATGACCAGCCCCATGCGCTCGCCGGTCGAGGGCTTGCCCGACTCGTCGGAGTCCTCCACCACCTGCAGCACGACCTTCGTGCGGTCTTTGGGCACGCGGATCTCGAACGGTCCCGGTTCGGCGAAGACCTTCTGGGTGATGAGGACGATGCCCTCATCATCGCTGTCGTCGGCGCTCGGGGGCGGCGGCAGCACCCGCACGAGCAGGGGGCCGGCGCAGTCCTCGCAGCCGAGCGTCCCGGCGATGACCAGCCCGTCGGCCAGGTCATCCTGGCTGTGGACCGGATCGAGATCGGCGTCGGGGACCGCGCCGCTCGGGGCCTGATCGGCGGGACCGGGCCCACCGGCAGCGGGCATGGCGCCCGGCTCGGCGCCCATCACGCCGCGCGTGCTCGCGCCCTCGTCGATGCCGTCTGGGTCGCCGGGGTTCTCCACCACGGGCTCGGGGCAGCCGGCCAGCGCCAGCGCGAACAGCGCGCCGCGCCAGAGTGGGTTCATCGAGTGGGCCGTCATGCTCACCTCCGCGTCAAGGGCCTTGCTTTAGCACGCCGCAGGGGGTCCGCGCCGGGGGTCCGACCCCGACCGCCCCCGCGCGGTTCCGGATGTCACTCCTCGATGGACACCTCGGCGGTGTTCTCATCCTCCGGCCAGCCCGGCTCCGTGACCAGCGCCTCGACCTGGCGCGCGAGGTTGGCCCAGCCCTGCTGGTGCGCCGCCGCCCCCAAGCGCCGCAGGGGGAGCCAGTGGTCGGGGTGCCGCGAGCGCGCCAGGCCGCGCTCCCGCGCCACGGCCCACCAGGCCCGACACCGCGCCTCGTCCCCTTGCTCGGCTGCCAGGAGCGCCCGCACGAGTCCGAGGACCATCCAGCCCCAGTGCCGTGGCAAGTCGTGCAGCAGCGCGTCGGCGAGGTCGGTCTGTCGTCGAGCAGCCTCGCTGCGGCGGTCGCGCACGGCGACCAGCGCGAGGTTGAGGCGCGCTACGGCTGCGATCCGGACCCAGCCGCGGCCCTCGGCCAGCCGCGCCGCCCGGTCGTAGGATCGCCAGGCCTCCTTCAGGTCGCCCCGGTACCGGCTGACCTCTCCCCGGTTGTTCTCACACGACAGCCGCAGCCGATCGTCTCCCAGCGTGGCGGCGAGGGCCAGGGCCGTCTGAAAGTGGCGGTCGGCGAGGTCGAGGCGCCGCCGCCGCAGGTGCACCAGCCCCGCCGCGAAGGTGGACTGCGCGATGTTGCGCGTGTCGCCGCTCTCTCGAGCCACCTGGCGCATGCGCGCGAGGTCTCGCTCCACGTCTTCGAGGCGACCGGCCGCGATGCGACACTCGACCAGCCCGCGCAAGGCGCGCACCTCGCGGGTGGCGTCGCCCCCCCGATCGAGGGTCAGCGCGCGCTCGTAGTGTTCGATCGCCCGCTCCGGGTGCCCCTCGGACCGCGCCAGCGCGCCCTGCTCGAGGGCGACCCGCACGAGCCCTGACCAGTCGCGAATGGCCTCGAAGGTCTCCCCCGCGCTCGCGAGCAGGCGGTGCGCCTCGGCGCCGTCGCCCTGCGCCGCCACCGCCCGCGCCTCGAGCTCCTTGAGCCGCGCGCGAGAGAGGCGGTCGAGGGTGCCGAGCCGACGGGTGTCGGCGATGGCCTGGCGCGCCTGCTCCGGCCGCTCGAGGGCCAGCCACGCCTCAGCGAGGCGCTGCCGGGCCTCAGCGCGCGCCATCAGGATGCCGCTCCCATCTCCGGCCTGCACCGCGAGCTCAGAGGCCTGCCGGGCGAGGTGGGGGAGGCCCGCTCGAAGCGCGGTTCGCGCAGCCTGAAGCAGTGGGACCACCGCCCGATCGGGCTGGGCGGCGTGCAGGCGGTGGGCGCCGTGCGGAAAGGTGACGTCGGCGCCGGTGAAGCGACCGAGCTCTTCCCAGGCGTCGGCGATGCGCCGGTGAAGCGCCGCGCAGTCGGGCCGAGCCGACGCGATCTCGAGGGCCGCCCGGTAGATCCCGCGGTGCTCGAACACCAGCCGCCGGCCGCTCTGGCGCACCAGCCCGGTCGCCACCAAGCCGTCGAGCCCCTCTTGGTTGATGGCACGGACCACCTGCACGGGCGGCTCGGGGCCCGCGAGCGCGGTCGACGCGAGGGCCTCGCTCACCGCGTCGGGGTCGTCGGCGGCCTTCAGGGCGCCCACCACCCGCTGCAGGCAGAGGGCGGCGAGATCGGGTGCAGACAAGGTGGCCGGGTGCGCGCCGGGCCGCAGCACCAGCCCGCCATCGCGGTCGCGCACGAGCTGCCCCCGGGCGGCGAGGTCGCGCACGGCGAGGGTGAGGAAGGTCAGGTTGCCATGGGCGTGGGGCGCGATGCGGCGGGCCAGCGCGGGCGCCAGGCCGTGCCCCTCCACAAGCAGGGTGATCGCCTCGTCCATTCGCAGACGCGAGACCGGAACCCGCACCGCGCCACGCTCCTCGAGCGCTCGCACGCGGTCGGCCAGCGCCAGGTCGCGGTCGAGGGCCTCCTGCGACAGCGTCGCGACCACGAGCACGGGGCGCTCGCCCACGGCCCGCTCGAGCAGAGCCTCGCAGATGGCCAGCCCGTCGCCGTTCACCTGCGCGAGGTGAGCGTCTTCGAGCACAAGGCAGGCCCCGCCCCGCCACGCCCGCGCGTCGAGGTGCCGGTACAGGAAGGCC
>JBDQIL010000872.1:0-2926 GCA_040264415.1 Myxococcota bacterium | reverse complement strand
GGCCAGCGTCAACAGGGCGACGCGCAGCATGGCGGGTCCGGGACGGGGCGGGGGAGGACCTATCCGACAGCGCGGTCACACGTCCGGTCGGCGCGGCGTACGGGTAGGGTGCGCTCCTCCCGCCTGCGCCGAGACCATGCTCCGCTGCCAAGACCTGTCGCTGCCGCTCCTGCTCGCGGTGAGCTGCGCGCCGCCTCCGGGGGCGGGGGACACCGCCGAGATCGCGGCGCCCGCGGGCAGCCCCGCGCTGACGGTGTCGGCGCGGGCGCTCGATCTCGGGGCGGTGGTGGTGGGCGAGGACGCCTCCGCCTCCGTGCGCGCCCAGAACGACGGCGACGCGCTCCTTCGACTGCTGGCCCCCCAGGTGACAGGCGACGGCCCCTGGTGGGTGGAGGGCGAGCCCGCGGCGACGCTCCAGCCGGGCGAGGCCGCAGCCTGGGTGGTGGGGGTCGCGCCGGTGCGCGACGGGCCCCTCGCCGCGTCGCTCGTGCTGCGCTCCGACGACCCCGCGGCGCCCGAGCGACGGGTGTCGCTGACGGCGACCGGGCAGGCGCCGATCGCCCAGCTCACCCCCGCCCCGGCCGACCTCGGGGCAGTGCCGCTCGGCTGCTCCTTCCGACAGACGTTCTCGCTGGAGAACGCGGGTTCGGCGCCGCTGCACGTGGACGCCGTGGCGCTCGAGGCTTCGTCACCCGGCTTCGCGCTCGACGGCCCCCCGCCCGACACCGTGGCGCCGGGCGGCGCCGCCACGTGGGTCACCGACCGCTTCGACCTGCCCGCGCGCCCCCGCGCCGACCTGTGGCTCTTCGTCGACCGGTCGGGCACGATGGGCGGCGAACAACCAGCGCTCGAGGCCGCCGCGGGCGCGCTGGTCGAGCAGCTGGCCGCGGCCCAGGGCGACGTGCGGGCGGCGGCCTTCGTGAGCGACGACGGCTGCGTGGCCGGCGCCACCCCCTGGCTCGACGCCGACACGCCCGTCAGCGCCGCCGAGCCGGCGCTCGCAGACATGCTCGATGGCACCTGGGGGCGCCACACCGAGGCCGCCTTCTCGTTGATGGAGGCCGCCCTCGAGCAGACGGCGCCCGGCGGCTGCAACGAGGCCCTGCGCCGCCCCGACGCGTCTCTGCACCTCGTCGCCATCTCCGACGAGCCCGAGCAGAGCGTCTACGACCACACCCACTACCTGCCCCGCTTCGAGGCCTGGGCGCCCACGCCGGGCGACCTGGTGGTGCACGGCATGGGCGGGCCGCCGCCTGCAGGCTGCGGCCTCGCGCTGGCCTACGACGGCGTCTACCCAGCCACGGTCGCCACCGGCGGCACCTTCACGTCGCTGTGCACGGTCGACTGGGCCGCCACCCTCGCCCAGCTGGTCGACGCCAGCGAGGCCCTGCCCGAGGCCTTCGCCCTCTCGCGGCCGCCCGTGTCCTCCACCCTGCGGGTCAAGGTCGACGGCGTGTCCGCGCGGTCGGGGTGGAGCTGGGACGCAGCCGACGGAGCGGTGGCCTTCGACCCCGCGGCCGCCCCGGGCCCCGGCGCGGTGGTGCAGGTCACCTACGCGGTCGAGCCCACCTGCGAGCGATAGGCTCAGCGGTCGGCGCGTCGCTCGAGCCCGCCCAAGATGGCGACGCTCTCGCCGCCGTTGCGCCAGAGGGTGACGGTGGCGGAGCGCCGGCCCTCGACCGCCGCCGCCAGCTCGTCGGCCGTGCCCACCTCTTGCTCCTGCGCCTTCAAGAGGAGGTCGCCGGGCAGCAGGCCCGCGGCCGCGCCCGCGCTGGCCGGCGCCACCCCCACCACGATGAGCATGGGCCCGTCGCGCTCGGGTGGGGCGGCGCCGAAGCGCAGGGCCGTCTCGTCGGTGAGCGGCGCGAGGACGAGGCCCCCCCACTCGAAAGAGCCCTCTGGCGCGTCCACCGCCAGCGGGCCCATGTCGCGGTCGTCGCGGGTGCGCACCGCCACCACCAGCCGCTGGTCGCCGCGCTCGACCGACAGCTGGAGGGGCTCGCCGACGCCGCTGGCGAGCACGATGCCGCGCAGGTCGTCGCTGCCGGAGATGGGCTCGCCCTGAACGGCGGTGATGATGTCGCCGCGCCGCAGGCCCGCGGCCTCAGCCGGGCCGTCGGGGACCACCTTGACCACCTCGGCGCCAGGCCGCGGGTTGGCCGCCGTGGGGCGACGGTCGAGCGTGGTGAGCCCCAGCCCCGCGCGGGCGACGCGCCCGGTGTCGCGCAGCTGCCCCATGATGCGCCCGGCCATGTTGGCCGGGATGGCGAAGGAGATGCCCGCGTTGGCCGGCACGTCGCCGGGGTTGAAGATGGCGGTGTTGATGCCCACCACCTGCCCGTCGAGGTTGAACAGCGGCCCCCCCGACGAGCCGGGGTTCACCGCCGCGTCGGTCTGGATGTAGTCTTGGATCTCGTCGCGGGCGAGGTTGCGCCGCCCCCGCGCAGACACGATGCCCGCGGTCACCGTGAACTGGAAGTCGAAGGGGTGACCGACCGCGACCACCCACTCCCCCACCCGCAGGGTGTCGCTGTCACCCAGCTCGACGTAGGGGAAGGGCCCCTCGCCCTCGAGCTGCAGCACGGCGACGTCGGTGCGGGGGTCGGAGCCCACCAGGCGGGCCGGGTACCGCCGCTTGTCGTGCAGGGTGACCACCGTGTCGGTGGCGCCCCCGACCACGTGGTGGTTGGTGAGGATGCGGCCATCGGGGGAGAGGATGACGCCGCTGCCGGTGGCCACGCCGCCGCTGGCGCCCCCCTCGGCGGGGTTGGGCAGCCCGTAGTCGCGCAGGAGCTGCTGCAGGCCGGTGGAGAGGGCGCGGGTCTTGCGCACCTCGATGTGCACGGTGGCAGGGGCGACCTGGGCCGCGAGGTCGGCGAAGGCGGTGCCCAGGGCCCGCGCGCCCGCCAGCGCGGGGGTGTCGGGG
>JBDQIL010000871.1:0-2940 GCA_040264415.1 Myxococcota bacterium | reverse complement strand
TGAGGGAGCGAGACTCGCGCTCGGGAAGCCGGTGCCCTCTGTGACAACGTCAGTGAGACAGACAGCCTCTCCGTAAATAGTGTCGAGGGCGTCGAGGTTGACCACAATGTCCGAGAAGAAGAAGCCCGAGTTGAAGGCTGTGCCTGACCCCGAGGTCTCTGACCGTCCCAAGAGGCGGACGTTCACCGCCAAGTACAAGCTCGAGGTTCTGCGCGAGCTGGACGGGTGCAGCGAGCCAGGCGAACTGGGGGCGGTGTTGCGCCGTGAGGGGCTTTACTCCTCCCACATCAGCAAGTGGCGGGAGAAGCGGGCGGCAGGAGAGCTGCAGGGCCTGACGCCGAAACAGCGTGGCCGTCCCGCGAAGCCGCGGAACCCGCTCGCCCCTGAGCTGGACCGCCTGGCCCGTGAGAACGTTCGCCTTCGCGAGGAACTCCGCAAAGCAGGCCTCATCATCGAGGTGCAAAAAAAACTGTCGGAGATGCTGGTTCCTCCGGCGGCCGAGAAGAACGGGAGCGACGCTTGACCGCCGCCGAGGAGCTCGGCCGCGAGATCGGAGTGGTGCGCGCCTGCGCCGCGCTCCGCGTGTCACGGGCGACGCTGTACCGGCGGCGGCGTCCAGCGCCTGCGTCTCGACGGCGTCCGCCGAGCCACCGAGCCCTCTCCAACGAGGAGCGCACAGCGGTGCTCGACGTGCTCAACAGCGAGCGCTTCGCCGACAAGGCCCCCGCTGAGGTCTTCGCCACCCTGCTCGACAAGGGAGACTACCTCTGCTCCATCCGCACGATGTACCGCGTCCTCCGCGCCAGCAGCCAGGTTCGAGACCGGCGCAACCAGCTCCAGCATCCCATCTACGCCCGGCCCGAGCTGCTCGCGACGGGCCCAAACCAGCTGTGGAGCTGGGATATCACCAAGCTCAAGGGACCCCAGAAGTGGACGTCCTACCACCTCTACGTCATCCTCGATGTCTTCAGCAGGTACGTCGTCGGCTGGATGGTGGCGCCGCGGGAGAGTGCCGCGCTGGCCAAGCGCCTCATCGCGGAGACCATCGGCAAGCAGGAGTTGCAGGCTGCCGACCTGACCATCCACACCGAGCGGCGGAGCCTCGTGGAGACCATGGCGCGGCTCAACCGGGCGGACCGTTCAAGCATGGATCTGGCGATTCAGGTACTTGAACTCGGAGATCGTGCATACAGCCTGTATTCTCAAGCTTCGGCCTTCGAGAAGCGCCAACTGCTCGAATTGCTCTGCTCTAACTGCGAGATGGGCGGCGGAGTGCTTCGCGTGAGTCTTCGAGAACCCTGGTCAAAGCAGCGTTCTCTGGTGGATGCCATGCCCAAAGAAAAAACCCTTCTCGACGAATCGAGAAGGGCTCATCCAATATGGTGGGCGATACTGGACTTGAACCAGTGACTTCCACCGTGTGAAGGTGGCACTCTCCCACTGAGTTAATCGCCCGGGAGGGAATCACGCGGCGCCGGGGCACCACTCGCGAACCGCTGCACGGTTATTCGATGTCGCGGGGCGTGGCAAGCCGTCCCGCCTCGGATCTGCCCGGAGCCCCGCGGCTCTGGCGCGCGCAGCCCCCGGAAGCCGGCTTGGTTCCTGACGAAGATGCCCGCCTGACCGAACAGCTCGCGCTGCTCCCCGCCGCGGTCGCGGCCGCCGTTCGAGGCGCCGGCGATCTGCCGCGCACTCCCGACGGCCAGCCCAGCGTGCGCCGCCACCGCACGCTCTACCCGCTGCCCCTGTCGGCGGCGCGGGTGGCCGCCGCTCGCACCGGCTGCGACGGCCCGCCGGCGCTCCTCTACCGGGTGGGCCTCGGCGAGCTGGTCGATGCCGCCCTCATCGACCGCCCCGCACAGGCCCCGCCGCTCACCGTCTGGGAGCCCGACCCGGCTGTGCTCCGCGCGGCGCTGACGGCCCGCGACTGGCGGCTCCCGCTCGCCGAGGGTCGCCTGGTGCTGGTCCTGGGCGCAGACCTGCTCGATCACCCCGCGCTGGTCGGGGCCCCCCGGTGGCTGCACCCGGTGCTCACCCCGCACGCGCCGTGGGTGCTCGACGCGCTGCGCCAGGGCTTCGACCGGCCCCGCGCAGTGGTGCGCGACGGTGGGCTGCTGGTGCACGAGCTGGCCGAACACCTCAGCGCGTCCGGGCTGCAGCCGTGGGTGCTCGACCTCGACCGGCTCGGGCTGGCCCGCGCCACCCACGCCCTGCGTCGCCTGGCCCCTCGCGTGGTGGTGGGCGTCAACCACATGGTGGGGCTGCCCGAGCTGTGCGCCCGCCTCGGGCTGCCGCTGGTGGAGTGGGAGATCGATCCCAGCATCGAGCGCGTGACCGCCCGCCGCGGGCCCGTCACCACCACCACCATCGTCACGTGGCGCCGCCGAAACCTCGACGCCTACACCCAGGCTGGCTTTCCCCGCGTCGTGCACCTGCCCCTGGCCGCCGACACCACGCTGCGCCAGCCCACGCCGCTCGACCCTAGCGCCCCCGAGCGTCCGCTGGCCCCGGTCACCTTCGTGGGAAACAGCCTCGTCACGATGGCGGCCGCGCACGGGCGCGCGGCGCAGCGCATCCTCTCCCGCTACCTCGCTGCCCGAGGCGACCGCACCCGCGTAGATGTGCTGGTGCAGGCGCTGCTGCAGGTGCAGCGCAAGCGGCTCGCCACCTGGTTGATCCCCCAGCTGCTCGAGGCGCGCTGTCCCGGGCTCGACGCGTGGCTGCGCCGCGAGGGTGAGCTGGCCCACCCAGCGCTGCTGTTGGGGGAGGTGGTCGGCGCCGAGTGGCGGCTGAACGCGGTGGCGACCTGCGCTGGGGTCGGGGTCGAGGTGTGGGGAGACGCGGGCTGGACGAGCGTCGAGCGGCCGGGGGTCTCGCTTCGCGGGCCGGCCGGGGCGCGCCGCCAGCTCACCAAGATCTACGCCAACGCGACCATCAACC
>JBDQIL010000870.1:0-2941 GCA_040264415.1 Myxococcota bacterium | reverse complement strand
GCTCAGCGTGGGGTGGTGGGGCCCCGTGTCGGACGGCTCGTCGAGGTCGGAGCGCACCGGCAGCCGCAGGTAGAAGGTGGTGCCAGCGCCCACCTCGGTCTCGAAGGTGAGCGTGCCGCCGTGGGCTTCGACGTCGCGGCGGCAGATGTGCAGCCCCACCCCGGTGCCGGCCTCGCCCTTGGTGGTGAACATCGGCTCGAAGACCTGGTCGGCGATCTCGGGGTCGATCCCGCCGCCGTTGTCGCGCACCGACAGCACGGCCTCAGCGCCGGCTTGCTCCACCCGGATGAGGATGTGCCCGGCGTCGTGTTCGATGGCCTGCCCGGCGTTGCGGACCAGGTTGATCACCACGCCCCGCAGCAGCGCCTCGTCGAGGTCGACGACCGGGTCGCTGGCCACCACGAGCTCCATGCGGTGATCGCGCACGACCTCGTCGTAGCGCAGGAAGCGCTCGGCGCCTCGGGCTGGCGCGCTCAGGCGTCCGGTGGACAGCATGATGGTGGGGCCGCTCTGCGTGGCCTTCTGCTTGATGTCGTTGAGCATGCGCTCGAGCGCCCCGCCGGTCTCTTCGAGCATGCGCACGTATTGCAGGATGTTGGGGTCGTCGGGGTGCAGCTCGCGCATGATCGAGGCGAACTTGAGCGGCGACAGGTGGTTGTTCATCTCGTGGACCATCTGCGTCATCTGCCTGCCGAGGCTCGCCATCTGCTGGCAGCGCAGCAGGACCTGCTCTTGTTGGAGCAGGCGCTTGCGGTTCTCTTCGAGGCGCCGGATGTTGCGCTTGCGCTCTTCGGCCAGCTCGCGCTGGTGGAGCGTCGAGGCCAGCATGCCGGCGACCACCTGCATGAGCTCGAGCTCGTCTCCGGTGAAGACGTCCCCGGGGATGGTGCAGGACAGCTCGACCAGCCCCAACACGCGGGCACCCGCCGGCAGCGGGACGGCCAGCAGAGAGCGGGTGGGCGCGAGGATGAGCGACTCGGAGGCGCCGAAGCGCTGGTCGGCGCGGGCGTCGTGGCTGATGACCCCGCAGCGTCCCTCCACCACCTGTGCCGAGATGGTGCGGCTCATGGCGATGATGGGGGCGGGGGTGGCGTGGTCGCTGTAGACCACCGCCTCGGGGCGCAGCCGGTCGGGGCTGTCATCCACCAGCGCGAGCACCGCGCGGTCGGCCTTGAGCACCCCCACCAGGAACTCGAGCACCGAGTGCAGCATGGCGGCGGTGTCTTTGACCTGCACCCGCTGGCTGACCTCGAAGAGCACCGCGTAGTTGCGGGTCTGCCGGCGCAGCCACGGCATGCCGTGGTCGTCGGAGGCGTCGTCGCCCGAGGCCCCGATCTCTCGGAACCACGAGTCGAGCGGCATGTCGGACGGGCGCGAGAGGCGGTCGGGGTTGAAGGGGCGCACGACCCGCCGCGAGGCGGTGTCCTCCTCCACCATGTAGACCGACAGCGGGCCTGTCTGGGCGCCGGGACACACCTGGAAGCGCTCGCGACCGATGCGGATGAGGTCGCCGTAGCGGAGCTGGTGGCGGCGGATCCGCGCGCTGTTGACGATGGTGCCGTTCTGGCTGCCGAGGTCTTCGACGAACAGGCCGGCCTCGGAGAAGGTCAGCACGGCGTGGCGGCGGCTCACGCGGGGATCGAGGATGCGGTAGTCGCAGTCGGGCGCCCGACCGATCACCACCTCACCGCCGAGCGGGAGGACCTCGCCCTCGCGGTCGCCGGACAGCACCCGCAGCTCGGGGGGAGCGCTCATGGCGAGGTGCGGCTCAAAGAGCGGTGTGTGGTGTGGCGTGTGGGATGGCACAAGTCCTCTTTGACTGGTCGTGCACAATAGATCACATGCGCGCCCGGATCGACCCCCGCTGGCGCGGCGGGGTGGCGGCCGCGCGGGCCGCGACGCGGGGGTGCGAGGGGCACATCACGGGTCGATGCGGACTATACTCGCCGCCGCGACGCCCGGGGCCCAGACCACGATCTCGGCGCGGCCGTCGCCAGTCAGGTCTCTCACCATGAGGGCGTCTTCGACGTCTGGAACCACGAGCTCGACGGCGCCGATCGGGGCCTCCGCGATCCCCCGGGTGCGGCTCGGATCCGGCCGGCCGGCGAAGACCGCCACCCGATCTTCTCCGCTGTCGGTCACCAGATCGATCACGCCATCACCAGTCAGATCGGACGTCAGCTTCGCGTGGAAGCGATCGGGGCGATCGAGGGGCACCACCAGCTCGCCCAGCCGCGCGGGCGTGCTGGACAGCCGCCCGTCGTCCATGCGGTAGAGCATGGCCTCGACCTGCACGCTCCGCGAGAGCAGCCCCCGCGCGAGGTTGCCCATCGACACGTCGACCTGCGGCACCACGAGATCTCGGTCGCCGTCGCCCTCCCAGTCGACCACCCGCACGTCGAAGGCCGCCGCCTCGGTCTGCGCGCGCTGGGGCGGTCCGAAGCCGCCTCCGGTGCCTGGGTAGACGGTGAGCGCCGCGGTGCTGCCGAACCACGAGCCGTCGGTGACCGCGTCGTGGGTGACCAGATCGAGGCGGCCGTCTCCGTTCATGTCGGAGAACCACGACGACAGGAGGCGGGTGCGGGGGCCCTCGCCCTCGCCCCGCGGCGGCGGCGTCTATGGCAGCGTTCCGGCCCCGGCGCGGGGCGACCTCGGCGCGCGCGACCAGGCCGGCGGCGCGGGCCTGCGGGTCACCGCGGCCCTGCCGCCGCTGGTGGTGGGCGACATCGACGGCGACGGCCGGGCTGACCTGTCGCTGCCCCAGGGCGACCGCCTCACCGTCTTCTTCACCGGCGACGAGCTCGGCGCGCGCACCGCTCGCCTGCGCCTGCCCCGCGACCTCGACCCGCCGCCGCCGCGGGGCGAGGGCGAGGGCCCCCGCACCCGCCTCCTGTCGTCGTGGTTCTCCGACATGAACGGAGACGGCCGCCTCGATCTGGTC
>JBDQIL010000869.1:0-2944 GCA_040264415.1 Myxococcota bacterium | reverse complement strand
TCGCCAAGGAGTGCCAAGCCGGTGAGGAGTCGGCCGCGCAGCCCACCGTGGGCGGGTAGCGTCGAGTCGTCGTGAACGTCGCCGAGATGCGCCTATCCGTGTACGGGCTCGAGGCCAGGGGGTGTGGGGCGAGCATGTACGGTCATCCGCGGTGACGAGCGGGCGGGGGAGCGTGGCTCATCAGCTTCCCAAGGGGTGCAGCAGAGGTCAACGAGTGGGGGTCATCGGGCTGCCGGTTCGGCTTCGACGCCGACGTCCTCGTGGAGGGCTCTTCGCCGTTCGGTGAGCACCTCTCCCGCACCGTCGAGTTCGACTCGGGTTACTCCGTCTACACCGACTGCGGCGGCCGGCGCGAGCATGGCGGACACAGAGGAGCCACCGCGGCGAGGCTCGATGGACTAGGGACGCCGGTATCGAGTCTCACGGGGCGGTCCTCGCGAGGCGAAAGCCAAGGAAGCCATAGCCGCTGGACTGGCCGAACTGGTAGCGGTAGGCGACCCGCAAGCGGTCGGCCGCGAAGCCGTAGCCGCCGCCGCGGCCGGGCGTGGCAGACCCGCTGCTGGCACCGATGGGGTCCGTGCGTCCGCTGCTCGTGTAGTAGGTGCTGCTGTACCAGTCCTGCGTGAACTCCCACACGTTGCCGCTCATGTCGTACAGGCCACACGCGTTCGGGGACTTCGTGGCCACGGCGTGGGACGTGGAGCCGCTGTTGCTGCTGTACCAGCCCACGTTCGCCACGTCGTTGCTGCCGGCGTACAGCAGGTCTTCTCCACAGCGCGCGGCCCCCTCCCACTCGGCCTCGGTGGGCAAGCGGTAGCCGTCGCAGCTGTATGGGTTCATCGCCACGCTGCACGACACCGACGTGCCGCTGCCGGTGCACGTGTAGCACTGGGTCAAGCCGGCCGCGGTCGAGACCGCGTTCGCGAAGGCCGCCGCCATGTACCAGGAGAGGTTCTCCACGGGGTGTGTGCTCCCGCGAGACGACCAGTACGACGGGTTGCTCCCCATCAGCGCCTGATACTGCCCCTGCGTCACCTCGGTCTCGCCCAGGTAGTAGTCGTGGGTGAGGGTCACAGGCATCACCGGGGACTCGTCGCTGTTGCAGCTCGACTGCCCCGCCGTGCAGCCCATGTCGAAGCGGCCGGCGTAGAGCGTGACGAAGTCCATCCCCGACTGGGTGAGGTCGACCGTGCCCGAGCCCGACAGCTCGGGAGGGTCCACCGTCACGCTGTCGGTCGCCGTCGCCCCGTCGTCATCCCCATCGTCGGGCGTGACGGTGCACGCCCACACCTCGCCCGCCACCGGGTCGGCCCCGTCCACCGTGTCGCCGGTCCAGGTGTCGGTCAGGAGGCTGGTGAACGCCACGCCGTCTGCCGTCCAGGCCATCGTGTAGTCGATGGTGTCGCCGTCGGGGTCGGTGCTCGCGGTCGTGACCTCACACACGAGATCCTCGCCGGCCGCCGGGTCGGCCGGGGTGATGACCACCACAGGCGCCGAGGGCGGCGTGTTGGCGATGGTCACCGAGGCCGTGCCGGTCGCGCTGCCGCCCTTGCCGTCGGTGGTGGTGGCGGCGCAGACCACCGCCTCGTCTCGGTGGAAGGCGCCGGCCAGCGTGCTGCTGGACGCGCTCGAGCTGGTGGCCGCCGCGCCGCTGCCGTTCACGGTCCAGGTGAAGGTGGTGGTGGGGCTGTCCCCATCGGCGTCTGCGGCGGTGGCCGCGCAGGTCAGGGTGCTGGCGCGCGTGGCCGACGCGGGCGTGAGGGCCAGGCTCACGGTCGGAGCGCGGTTGTCCAGCGTCAGCGTGGCGCTGCCGGTGTCGCTCCCGCCGTCGGTGTCGGCTGCGGTGGCCGCACAGGTGACGACCTCGGCGCTCGCGGCGGTGGTGGTGGACAGGTTCAGGCTGGCGCCGCTGCCCAGGCCGCCGGACACGCTGCCGGTCCAGGCGTAGGTGACGGTGGGGCTCCCGCCGTCGGCGTCGGTGGCGGCGGCCGAGCAGCTCAGCGTCTCGTCGTTGTTCGCCGTGGACGGGCTGATGCTCACCGTGCCCAGCACCGGGGCGGTGTTGGTGACGGTGGCGCTGGCGGTGTCGGAGACTGAGCCCCCGTCGGTGTCCGACGCCGTGGCCGTGCAGGCAAGGGTGTCGCCCGGGTCGTCGCTGGCGGCGACGACATAGGCGCTGGTCGTGGAGCCGTCCGGCCAGGCGTAGGTGACGGTGGGGCTCCCGCCGTCGGCGTCGGTGGCCGTGGCGTTGCACCGGAGCGTGTCGCCCACCTGAGCGGTGCTCGGGGTCACCGCGACGCCCGTGAGCACCGGGGCGGTGTTGGTGACGGTGGCGCTCACGGCGGCGCTCGTCACGCCGCCGTCGCCGTCATCGGCGGTGGCGGTGCAGGTCACGCTGTCGCCGGGGTCGTCGCCCTCCGCCACGGTGTAGGTGGCCCCGGTGGAGCCGTCGTGCCAGGCGTAGGTCACAGCGGGGATGTCGACTGCGTCCACGTCGGTGGCGGTGGCCGAGCAGGTCAGCGTGTCGCCCACGCCCCCCGTGCTGGCCGACAGCGCAGGGCTGGTCAGGATCGGGACGCTGTTGTCGACGGTGATCTCCGCGAAGCCCTCCGCGCCCGCGCCCAGGTCATCCCACGGCGTCACCGTCACTCGGTAGGCGCGGCCCTTGGAGGTGGCGCTGGCGCCGAGCGTGGCGCCGGTCTCCGCCAGGGCGACCCCGTCCTCCGTCCACGCGTAGGTGTAGATCACGCTGCCCGAAGCGTCCGGGTCGGTGGCCCCGGTCGCGGTGGCCGCGAGGCCGTCGGTGGTCACGGCGGGGTCGGGCGACAGCGTCACCGTGGGGGCCGTCGGCAGGGCGTTGACGGTCAGCGTGCGGCGGGCCACCGCGTACAGGCCGTCGGCGTCCGTGACCGTGACCTCGAGGTCGTGCGCGCCGGCTTGGAGG
>JBDQIL010000868.1:0-2945 GCA_040264415.1 Myxococcota bacterium | reverse complement strand
GGGAGGGGGGCGCTCCACGCGGGCCGCGTCTGCCGCCGGGCGGAGGCCGACTGGCGGAGCGTGCGCGGCGGTCCTGGCGGGCCGGGCGCGAGAGCGGAGGGACCATAGCGCAGGTCGGTGGATGTGTCCCGAACGGCCGTCGATGGGGTGGGGCCGGCGCAGGGGTCAGCGTCCGTCAGAGCGATGGACGAACGCCGAGAACTTCAAGTACCGGCCCTCGGGGTGTTCGGCGGCCACGGGGTGGTCGGGGGGCTCGGCCGACCGCCAGAGCACGGCCCAACGGCCCGCGCGCCGCAGGCCGTCTCGCACCGCGGCCTCCCAGCGCTCGAAGCTCAGCCGGGCGGTGCACGAGGCGGACGCCAGGATGCCGCCGGGCGACACCATGCGGCCGGTGCGAGTCGCGAGCTCCCGGTACGCGGTGGCGGCGGCCCGGTCGGCGTCTTTGCCGTGGCTGAGCGATGGCGGGTCGCAGATCACGAGGTCGGGCGCCGGGTCGGGCTCGGGTGACCAGCTGAAGATGTCCTCCGCCAGGAAGGCGTGCGCGCCGGGGTCGAGGCCGTTCAGGCGGAAGTTCTCTGCGGCGTCGGCGAGGGCGTCGGCGGACACGTCGACCGTGGTGACGCGTCGGGCGCCCGCCGCCGCAGCGTGCACGCTGAAGCCGCCCGTGTACGCGAAGAGGTTCAGCACGTCGCGGCCGCTCGCGAGCGAGGCCACGAAGCGACGGTTCTCTCGCTGATCGAGGAACAGGCCGGTCTTCTGCCCGTCATGGGGGCGGACCAGGAAGCGCAGGCCGGCCTCCTGCACGACCAGGCGGTCGGGGGCGTCGGGGCCGTGCAGCGTCACCAGGCCGGCGTCGCCGTCGACCCGCCGAACGCCGAGGCGGCGGGCGACCGTCTGTCCCAGGCCGAGCTCGGCCAAGGCGCGGGTGACCAGCGCGAGGTGGGGGACCCAGGCGGCGGAGTACAGCCGCACGACGAGCAGCGGCCCGTAGCGGTCGACCACGAGGCCGGGCAGGCCGTCGCCGGCGCCGTTGACCAGCCGCCAGGCGTCGGTGTTCGGGGGCACCACGGCGCGGCGGAGGTCGAGGGCCGCCGCGAGGCGCTCGGCCACGAGGCGGCGGAGGTCGACCGGGTGGCGACCGAGCACCCGCAGGGCGATGGGGCCGTCGTCGCAGAGGCCGAAGCCCACGACCCGGCCGCGGTGGTCGAGCACCTGGGCGAGGGCGCCAGCGGGGCCGCGCTCGAGTAAGCCGTCCGCGTAGACCCACGGGTGGCCCCGGGCCACTGGTCCGACCGCGTCGCGGGTGAGGGGCAATCGCAACAAGGGGGGCTCCGCGGAGGATTCACCGGGGCGTCGCATTGGCCCCGAGGAGGATGGTTATCGTGTGCGGCCCCGGAACGTGGAGCCGCTCGATGCCCCTGCACATGCGCCTGCCCCCCCTGCTGCTGATGTGCAGCCTGGCCTGCAGCAGCAAGTTCACGCTCACCGAAGAAGACCCCGAGGAGGCCTCCGATGGCGCCGACGGTGGCTTCGACGGGGCAGACGGGGGCGGCGACGGCTCCGATGGGGCCGCCGACGGCGCCGACGGGAGCGACGGCGCGGACGGCGGCGACGGCACCCCGGTCGACGCCGACGGCGACGGCTGGAGCGTCGACGAGGACTGCGACGACGACGACTCCTCGCGCTTCCCCGGCGCGGTGGAGGACTGCAACGGCATCGACGACGACTGCGACGGCGACATCGACGAGGACGTGACCACGGTCTTCTACCGAGACGGCGACGCCGATGGCTACGGGCTCGACGCCGACACGGCCGAGGCCTGCGCGGCCCCCTCGGGCTACGCGGCGGTCGGCGGCGACTGCGACGATGGCGAGGACGCGGTCCACCCGGGCGCCGGCGAGGTCTGCGACGGCCTCGACAACGACTGCAGCGGCGGGGTGGACGAGGGCCTGCTGGCCACCTTCTACGCCGACAGCGACGGCGACGGCTTCGGCTCGTCCGCCTCCACCATCGAGGCGTGCACGCAGCCCTCCGGCTACGCCTCGAACGACGCCGACTGCGATGACGCTGCGGCGACGGCCTTCCCCGGCGGCACCGAGACGTGCGACGGGCTCGACAACGACTGCGATGGCACGGTCGACGACGGCGTGGGGTCCACCTGGTACACCGACGGCGACGGCGACGGCTACGGCGCGTCGGGCAGCGGTCAGGTGGCCTGCACGCAGCCCACCGGCACGGTCGCAGACGACACCGATTGCAACGACACGGCCGCCGACATCTCCCCTGCCGCCACCGAGCTCTGCGACGGCATCGACAACGACTGCGACGCGAGCACCTCGGAGACCGGCACGGTGGGCTTCACCGACTCGACGGGGGCCACGAGCGCTGCGACGTCGACCTTCTCGGGGAGCAGCTCGAGCCCCGCGGCCCCCACGCTCACCACCGACGGCACGTACACCTTCTGTGACGGCACCTACTACGTCAACATCGACGTGCAGGCCGATGTCACGCTGACCTCGGCCCTCGGCGCGGCGGTCACGGTGCTCGACGGCGCCGCCACCGGATCGGTGGTGAACGTCGAGACGGACGGGGTCAGCCTGTCCATGACCGACCTCGAGGTGACCAACGGCGACGGCAGCGGGGTGGCCTTCGGCCAGTCGGGCACCGGCGGCGGCGTGAACTGCGACGCGGCCAGCGTGCTCTCGCTGACCGACGTGGTGCTCACCGCCAACACCGCCACCGATGGCGGCGGCCTCGCCTCGGACGGGTGCACCGTCACGCTGGACACGGTGGAGATCTCCGACAACACCGCCACCTTCGGCGCGGGCATCGACCTGGGCAATGGCTCGGGCGCCTTCACCGACGTCGAGCTCACCGACAACGTCGCGTCGAGCTTTGGGGGCGGGATGTCCGTGTCCACCGACACGAGCAGCGCGAGCGTCTCG
>JBDQIL010000867.1:0-2945 GCA_040264415.1 Myxococcota bacterium | reverse complement strand
TGTGGGGTTCTTGTGGTGGTTGATGTTGCGCTGTCCATTACAGCCGGGCCCCCGGGGGGGCTTGGGGAGGGCGCCGGGCCCGCGGGTCTCCCTCGGCGGCTTGGGCGGGGGGGTCGGCGGGGGCGCCTTCCCCTTCGCCCGCGTGGGCGCCGGCTTCCTGGGCGGCCTCTACAGCTACCAGCAGAAGCCCACCACCCAGCAAGGGCCGCTGTACCCCGAGACCGTCACGGTGGGGGGCCAGGTCACCGACCCCGCGGGCGCCCCTGGCTTCTACATCGACGGCCGGGTCTTCCTGCCCGCCTTCGAGTACATCGGCTTCGACGCCTCGTTCCGGTCGAACCGGTGGAGCATGCTCTTCCCGGGCGAGGCTTTCGAAGAGGCGATCCCCGACTGGCTCAACCAGGCCAGCGCCAGCGCCATCGCCCGGTACCCGTTCGAGATCAACGAAGACAGTCGGATCCACGTGGGCGCGCGGGTCGGCTTCGACGTCAACGACTTCCTGTACTTCACGCAGGACCAGGTCACCGACGACGGCAGCTTCGACGTGCTCTACCAGCAGCTCGTGGTCTTCGACACCTCCTTCGGCGCCGAGCTCGCCGCCGAGGTCGGGCCGGTGTTCGGCCACGTGGTCTACGAGGCCTCGTTCTCCGACTTCAACGGCGTGTACAGCCACGAGGTGGACACCGAGATCGGCTTCGAGCTGGGCCAGCGCGCCTACGTCAGCGGCCGCTTCGGCCTCTTCAACCGCACCAGCGCGATCTACCAGTCCGAAGACAACCAAGAGGTCGGGACCCTGGCCGACGGCTTCACCAGCTTCGGCCTGGGCGGCGGCGTCCAGTTCTGACGCCGGGAGCGCAGGCGACGCGGCGGCGCGCTCCTTCGGGGGCGCGCCGTCGTCGTCTGGGGCGACGGGCGCAGGAGACTACTGGCGCGACCGGAAGATGCGCACCTGCTCGACGATGACCGGCTGCACGGGCCGGTCGCGGCTGTCGCGGCCGGTGTCGGCGATGACCTGCACCACATCGAGGTTCTCACACTGCCCGAAGATGGTGTGCTTGCCGTCGAGGTGATGCGGCGTGGCCCGGTCGGTGATGAAGAACTGCGAGCCGTTGGTGTCGGGCCCCCGGTTGGCCATCGCCAGCTTGCCGGGCGTGTCGAAGGTGAGCCCATTGTCGGTCTCGTCTTCGAAGGTGTAGCCGGGGCCGCCGCGGCCGGTGCCCTCGGGGTCACCGCCCTGGATCATGAAGCCGGGCATCACCCGATGAAACAGGGTGCCGTGGAACAGCGGCCGCGCGGTCTGCGCCCCGGTCTCGGGGTCCTCCCAGGTCTTCGTGCCTTCGGCGAGCTGCACGAAGTTGAGCACGGTCTGGGGGCTCTCGTTGGGGAAGAGGGTGCAGGCGATCCGGCCGCGGTTGGTCTCGAAGAGCACCGCCAATGTGTCGTTGTCGTCGATCCCCAGCCGCGCGAGGGCCTCGCGTCGCTTCAGCCGGCGGATCTGGTCTTCGAGGCCGCGCACCTTGGCGGACAAGGCGTCGGCCTCGCGATCGAGGCGGGTGTTCTCGTCTTTGAGGGTGGCGTTCTCCTGCTCGACGGTCGCCATCCGGGCTTGCAGCTCGGGGTTGTCGAAGCAAGCGCCCAGCATCAGACCCGCGAGGGCAAGCAGCGGTGCACGAAACATGGAGCCTCCGATTCGACCAATCGCAGGCGGCGGTATCTCGCGCGGGCCGCGGCCGCCCGCCGCCCGCCCAGGCCCCCGCGCGGCGGCGGGTGTTAGCCTCCTCTCCTCCGGAGGCCGCAATGGACCGTGTCAGGCTCTACCTCAAGACCCCCTTCTTCGACACCGGGCGCCGCGGCGACCGCGACGTGCCCTACGCGTCGGCCATGGTGCTCGACGGCGTGCTGAGCGAGGCCCCCGGCGGGGTCCGAATCCGCGTGACGTCGTGGCGCAGCGGCGACGGCAAAGAGCTGCCCGACCTGGGCACCCACACGCTGATCCTGCCCATCGCCAAGATCGACCACATGCTCGTCCTCGACGAGGAGGGTTGATGCGCGGGCTCGCCGCCGCCCTGGCCCCCCTCCTGCTGGCCGGCTGCTCGAAGATGGCGGTGGACGGCACGGTGCTCGACGCCAACGGCCAGCCCATCGCCGGCGCCATGGTCACCGCCATGGGCACCCCCTGCACCACGCAGTCGCTGGCCGACGGCACCTTCTCGCTCGAGTGCCAGCCGGCCGCCCACGACCTCGTGATCTCGGCCGAGGGCTACACCACCGAAGACTTCTCGGTCGAGGCGCTCGAGCGCAAGCGCTACGACATCGGCAAGAAGATCCTCATCAAGATCCCCGACGAGCGCGGGCTGCACCTGCTGCAGGACGGCGCCTACACCACGATGAAGGCCGGCTTCTTGGAGCGGCGCCTCGAGAAGGACGGTCCGCTCACCCACCGCGCCATGTGCCTCAACCCCGAGCGGGGCGAGCCCAACGCCCTGGGCAAGGGCGTGCACGCGATGTTCGACTACGAGCACCCGGGCTGGCGGCCGTTCAAGCTCGACCCCGACGGCTGCGCCTACCGAGACACCAAAGACCAGAACCTGAAGTGGACGGTGGAGTACCGCGAGAAGGCGGCCACCGAGACCCGCGAGGTCAACCAGGGCAAGACCATCGTGTTGATGGAGCTCGCCCCCGGCGACTACTTCATCGCGGACTGGGACAAGGGCTTCTTCAACGCCGCCGACCCCAAGGAGGACCGCCACTCCTACACCGGCTACTGGCTGCGGGTGGAGTAGCGGGCGACGGCCACGAGCGCCGCCGCGAGCGCCACCGCCGCGGCCAGCCCGCCCGTCGCCGGCCCCCAGGCGCCCTGGGCGGCGGCGGCCCGCGCCAGCGTGTCGGCCCCGAGCCAGGCGACGCCGGCGAGGCCGGCCGCTCCCGCCTGCCACCGCGGGCGG
>JBDQIL010000866.1:0-2946 GCA_040264415.1 Myxococcota bacterium | reverse complement strand
GCGTAGTTGCTCGCCCACGCCAGGTAGTAGACCCGCTCGATGTTCTCGGGGCGCTTCCAGAACTCGCGCTCGTCGAGCAGCTTGCGAATGAAGCGCCGCGGCACGAACGACTTCGACGCGAGGCTGAAGATCGCCAGGTAGAAGCGGTCTTCGTCGGAGCGCGGCCAGTCCATGCTCACCCGGAACTGGTACCAGGCCTTGGTGTTCTGGCCCTCGACCATGTCGGGGGTGAGCGAGCCGTCTTCGAGGCCCTTCTTGGTGAGCGCGGTGCCCGGGAAGTAGTTGAGGCTGTAGAAGTAGATGTCGTAGGGCGTGGGCAGGTCGAGCAGGAACTCCGCCGTCTCGAGCTTCATCGCCTCGGTGGCGTGCGGGTTGTCCACGATGACGTCGTAGACGACGTTCAACCCCATCTCTTTGTTGGCCTCGGCGAAGTTCATGATCGCCGTGTTGCCCGGAGAGCGGTTGTGGATCTCCTTGCTCTCCTCGCTGCTGGCCGACTCGATGCCGGTCTGAACCCGCACGAGGCCGGCGCCCATCAGCCGCTTGAGCATGTCGGGGCGCATCATCGGTGGGATGAGCAGGCACTCGAACGGGATGCCGACCTCTTTGGGGTAGCGCTCGAGGAACTCCTCCATCCACGACTGACCGAAGGCGAAGCTGGTGTCGTCGTCGATCTTGACGCGCGCGACCTTGGGGAAGGCCTCCTGGATGTGCTTCAGCTCACCGAGGATGTGCTCGACCGACCGGGCTCGGTAGAACTTGCGGCCCTTCTCGTCGTAGACGTCGCGCAAGATGGAGACGTAGCAGTAGCTGCAGTTGTAGGGGCAGCCGCGCGAGAAGTAGATGCGGTACTCGGCCGTGCGCTTCCAGGGCTCCTCGAGCCGCACGCGATCCTTTTCGATGTAGGTCTTGTTGTCGTCGCGGACGTCGGGGTACGGCAGCCAGTCGAGGTCTTGGATGAGCGGCCGCGGGCTGTTGCGATGGACCTCGCCGTCGATGTTCGCCCAGATGTTCGGGATCTCGGTGGTGTCTGCGCCGTCGCGCAGGGCCTTGGCCAGATCGACCGCTGCGAGCTCGCCCTCGCCGATGCACAGGTAGTCGGTGTCTTGGATGCAGGCTTCGGGGGCCGAGGTGGGGTGGATGCCACCCCAGACCATGGGGAGGTCCGGGAAGCGCTCCTTGACCCGCTTCGTGGCCTCGAGCGCCATCGGGTACAGGCTCGACATGAAGCCCAGCCCGACCAGGTCTGCACCCTTCTCTTCGATGACCTTGAGCGCCACCTCGAACTCTTCGTCGGACGGCATGCTGAGCCGGTTGTGCACCCAGTCCCGCAAGAAGATGATGTGGGTGTCGATGCCCTCGCGCTGAAGCGCCGCCGAGACGTAGCGAATTCCAGCGTTCTCGACGCTGTAGATGGTGATCAGCACCACCGTGAAGGGCCGCTTCGCGCCGCCGGGGGCGGGCTGGGGGGCCGGGAGGTCCTGGACCTGATCTTCGGGATGCATCACGGGGTCCTGGGTCAGCTCGCGAGCAGGCGCAGGCCCGCCGTGGCCTTGCGCTTGAAGTCGTTGAGGTTGCGCACCTGGAAGGCGTTGCGCAGCACGAAGCTGGGCCGCCAGTAGAAGCGCCGGTAGGCGAGGTTGAGCAGGTCGCGGAGCTCTTCGCGGGTGAAGTATTCGTCCCAGACCTGGGCCTTGAATTCTTCGTTGGGGGCCCGCATGAACGAGAGCCAGGGCTCGAGCTCGAGCACCCCGTCGCGGACGCCCTCGTCGTAGAGGGTGGTGCCCGGGAACGGCGTCAGGATGTTGTACATGACGAAGTCGGGCTTCAGCCGGATGCTGTAGTCGATGGTGTCGATGACGTCTTGGCGCGACCGCTCGGTGGGGGTGCCGATCATGAAGTAGGCGACGGTGTGGATGCCCACCTCGCGGCACAGCGCGAAGGCGTGCTCGATCTCGCGGCTGGTGACGTCCTTCTTGAGTCGAAGCAGACCCTCTTCGGTGCCCTGCTCGACGCCGAACTGGATGCGCGAGCAGCCCGCGGCCTTCATCTTCTCGAGGAGCGGCCGATCGACGCCCTTGACGCGGAAGCGGACGGTCCAGCTGAACTCGAGCCCGCGGCGCAGGATCTCGTCGCACAGCTCGTGGACGCGCTTGTTGGTGATGTTGAAGGTGTCGTCGACGAAGTAGATCTCGCGGATGCCGAGATCGATGCAGTGGGCGATCTCGTCGCACACCCGCTCTGGCGACATGACCCGGTAGCGGTGCCGCGGCGTGTTGCAGAAGGTGCAGCGGTACGGGCAGCCGCGGCTGCTGATCATCGTGGTGAACACGCCACCCTCGCCCATCACATCGTAGTAGCGCTCGTACTCGATGATGGAACGGTCGAGGATGGGGTACTGATCGAGGTCGTTGGTGAAGTAGACGTCTTCTTCGGGGACCGGGTCGTCGGGGTGCGCCATGACGCCTGGGATGCCCTTGGCGACCTCGCCGCGGGCCCAGGTGTTGCAGAGGTCGAGCATGGGCTGCTGGCCCTCACCCTTGACCACGGCGTCGACGCCGGGCAGGTCGAGGCACTCTTGCGGGAAGTCGTTGACGTGGGGCCCGCCCACCACCACACGGGGCACGCCGGCCGCCTTGCAGGCGCGGATGGTCTTGTGCACGTCCACGAGCTGCACGGTGAATGCGGTGATGCCCACCACATCGGGCTTCCATGCGGAGACCAGGCGCTCCATCTCGTCGTAGGGCAGGTCGTCGAGCTGGGCATCGACGATCTTGACCTCGTGGTCGGACTGGTCGAGCAGGAACTGCCCGATGCTGAGGAGCGCCAGCGGTGGATAGCTGAGGTTCTCGGCCTCGACGGCTTCGGGGACCTCGCTCTCGACGGTGTGGCGGGCCGGGGGCCGGATGAGCATGACGCGCACGTCGGGGCTCCAGGGGCGTGGGG
>JBDQIL010000865.1:0-2948 GCA_040264415.1 Myxococcota bacterium | reverse complement strand
GCCCCGGTGTCGTCTCGGCGAAGCGCGGGTGAGCGCGCCTGCTTCTTCGCGCCTACTTCTTCTCGTAGGCCGGGGGCGGCTCGAAGGCCGGAATGCCCGTGATCCAGCGCCCCAGGATGAGGTTGTGGATGTCGTGGGTGCCCTCGTAGGTGTAGACGCTCTCGAGGTTCGCGGCGTGGCGCATGATCGGGTACTCGTCGAGGATCCCGTTGGCGCCGTGAATGTCACGCGACATGCGGGCGATCTGCAGCGCCATGTCCACGTTGTTCATCTTGGCCAGCGAGATCTGGGGCGGCTGGATGGTGCCGGCGTCCTTGGCCTGGCCGAGGTGAAGCGCGAGCAGCTGGGCCTTGGTGATCTCGCGGAGCATCCAAGCGAGCTTGTTCTGCACCAGCTGGAAGCTGGCGATGGGCCGGCCGAACTGGATGCGCGACAGCGCGTAGTCCTTCGACGACTCGAAGCAGGCCATGGCCGCGCCGATGGCGCCCCAGGAGATGCCGAAGCGCGCGTTGTTGAGGCACGAGAAGGGCCCACGCAGCCCCTGCACGCCGGGCAGCAGGCGGTCTTTCGGCAGCCGGACGTTGTCGAAGACCAGCTCGCTGGTGACCGAGGCCTTCAGGCTGTGCTTGTGCTTCATCAGGGGCGCGGTGAAGCCCGCGTCGTCCTTCTCGACGATGAACCCGCGGATGACGCCGTCGAGCTTGGCCCAGACCACGGCCACGTCGGCGATCGAGCCGTTCGTGATCCACATCTTCGCGCCGTTGAGCACGTAGGCGTCGCCGTCGTCGACCGCCTTGGTGAGCATGCCCGACGGGTTCGACCCGTGGTCGGGCTCGGTGAGGCCGAAGCAGCCGATGAGCTTGGCCGCCGCCATGCCTGGCAGGTACTTGTTCTTCTGCGCCTCGGTGCCGAACTTCCAGATGGGGAACATGGCCAGCGAGCCCTGCACGCTGACGAAGCTCCGGATGCCGGAGTCGCCGCGCTCGAGCTCCTGGCAGGCGATGCCATAGGCGATGTTGGACATGCCGGCGCAGCCGTAGCCGTGCAGGTTCATGCCCAGCAGGCCCATCTCGCCGATCTGCGGCACGAGGTGCATCGGGAAGGTGCCCTCGCGGCAGTGCTCCTCGATGATCGGCAGCACCTGGTCATCGACCCAACCACGCACGAGATCGCGCACCATGCGCTCCTCGTCGGAGAGGTGCTGATCGATGTTGTAGAAGTCGACGCCTTGGAAGCGGGCCATGGGGTCCTCCGGGTGTACAGGGGAGAGCTTTAGCCTGCGCCCCCGCAGCCGTCGTGTGACGGTGGTGGGGCGGGGCCAACGTGCGGGTTGCAGGCCCGCTCTGGGCCCACAGCGGCGGCCATCAGCCGGCGAACTCGAGGGCCATGAGGTCCCAGGCCATCTCGACCGGGGCCTTGTCGTCGGTGAGCACCCGGGCGGTCTCCCAGCCCTCGACCGGCCCGACGATCTTCTTGCGGAGGGGCTTCTTGATGCGGCCGAGCCCGCGCGCGTCTCCGACCGCCTCGATGTGGTCGGCGCCCACGGTGATGGGCTTCTCGCGGTTCAGCGCGATGATGACGTCGTTCGACCGCGTGGCGTCGAGCAGGAGGACGGTCGGAAAGACCTCCTTCATGGTCCGGTAGATCATCGCGGCGAGGTCGCGGCTGACCCCGCGCACGCTCGCCACGTTGACAGCCAGCACGGCGTCCTCCGACATGTGGTCGCGGACCAGCTCGAAGAACTCGACCGTGACCAGGTGGAAGGGGATGTAGGGCTGGCGGTAGGCGTCCATCATCACCAGGTCGTACTTCTTGTCGGTGACCTGCAGGTAGGTGCGCCCGTCCATCACGATGGGGTGGATTCGCTCGTCACCGTTGTCGAAGTACTGGATGCCGATGTCCACCACCTCGCCGTCGATCTCGACGCCGTCGACCTCGGCGTCGGGGAAGGCCTCGAGCATCTGCCGGGCGATGGTGCCGCCAGCGAGCCCGATGATGAGCGCCTGGTCCATGTCCTCGGGGTGGTCGAGCCACAGCGGGGTGGACGCCATGTAGGTCCAGACCCCGCGGATGTCGTAGTCGTCCATGCTCGGACACTTGACGCTGTGAACGCCGACGCCCTCGTTGAGGTACAGGTGAACCGCGTCAGGGCACTTGCCGTAGGGCTCCGCCACCACCTGGATGAAGTGGTAGAGGCTCTCGCCCTCCCACAGCAGGCCGTCCATGGGGCGAACGGTGGTGTCGGGGAGCAGCAGCAGCGCGACGACCGCGGCAGGGGCGACCGCGCGCTTCGCGCCCTTCACCAGCCCGAGCAGGCTGACGGTGAGGAACAGCCCCCCGACGAACAGGAAGGTCTTGCGCACCCCGAGCAGCGGCACCAGCACCAAGGCGGGCAGGAAGGAGCCCACGATGCTGCCGAAGGTGGAGAGGGCGTAGAGGCGGCCGGCCGCCTGCCCGGTGTGCTCGACGTCTTCGACCGCCAGACGCACGGCCCAGGGGCTGACCATGCCCATGAGGGTGACCGGCGCGGCCAGCAGGGCCAACGTGCCCAACAGGCCGCCCACCAGGCTCACGACGGCGACGACCGGCTCTGCGAGGGCCTCACCGTAGAGCAGCGGGCGGAGCGCCGCGCTGGCGCCCTTCAGGATGGGCTGCGCGATGAAGGGGATGGCGAGCACGAAGAGCGACGCCACCGTGGTGACCTTGCTGAGCGACCGGATGGTGGGGTTCGCGTCGCCGCGCTTGCCGCCCAGGAAGTAGCCCAGGCTCAGGCAGCCCATCATCGACCCGATGAGGGCCGTGGTCACCAGCAACGAGGTGCCGAAGTAGGGCGCGAGCAGCCGCAGGCCGGTCATCTCGACGGCCATGACGGACATGCCGCTGGTGAAGACGACGAGCTGAAGGAGGCGGCGTTGCATGTCGTCTCGGAGGGCTGGGGTCGGGGGGGG
>JBDQIL010000864.1:0-2948 GCA_040264415.1 Myxococcota bacterium | reverse complement strand
GTCGATGCCCGCCCTGGCCGACGACCTCTTCCGCGTCGCAGACGCGGCCGGGGCCCGAGGGCCCGTCGTGCTCTTCGGATTCTCGATGGGCTGTCAGCTGATCCTCGAAGCCTGGCGCCGCCACCCCGACCGCGTGGCCGCGCTGGTGCCCGCCTTCGGCAACTTCGGCCGCCCCTTCGACAGCCTCGTGCACCCCACGGTCGGGCCGCTGGCCTGGCAGCTGGTGCGCCGCATGGGGCCGCGCCGCAGCCGGGCCATCTTCCGCGCGGGCTACCTCGCCAGCCGGATGCCCGGCTTCCACAAGCTCAACCAGCTCACCTGGATGGTCGGCCCCGACACCACGGCCGACCAGATGCGGCCCTTCTACGACCACATGGGGCGGCTGCACCCCGGCTCGCTCACCTGGATGGTGCGTCACGCCCAAGATCACTCCGCCTACGAGTTCCTCCCGCAGATCGACGTGCCTACGCTGGTCTTCGCGGGCGGGCGCGACCTGTTCACGCCGGCGAATCGGGGCCGCACCATCGCCGAACGGATCCCGGGCGCCCGGCTGGTGGAGCTGCCCCACGCCACGCACACCGGCCTGCTCGACGCACCAGAACGCGTCCACCGCGAAGTGGACGCGTTCCTCGGGCCGCTCAACCTGGGCTGAGCGCGCGGCGCGGGCGACCTACTGGTCGGCGTCGCGGAACTCGGTGGCGATCTCGAGCAGCGAGCCCGCGTAGGCCGTGGGGTCTGCGGGGGCGCCGGCGCAGAGCGCAGGCATCTGGCCGCTGAGCAGCTCGTCGCAGGTGATGGTGTCGAAGTCCTGCAGGCACTCGCGGGCGGCCTGACGGCCGGCGTTGACGTCGGTGAGGTCTTCTTCGGCCGCGTACTGGTCGTCGGTGACGCACGACTGCGTCTGGCTGTCCATCTTGTCGAGGCAGCGGTCGTTCAGGCTGGGGAAGCCGAGGTCTTCGGCGATCTGCTGCGCCTTGTCGGCGCCCAGCTCGTCGCTCAGACAGGCCGTCGTGGCGTCGCAGAAGCTGTCGGTGAAGCGGTTGCAGAGGTCTTCGCCGGACTCCTTGGTGGCGTCGCGCGCCACATCGAAGGTGTCTTGGGCGTCGGGGTTGTAGGTGATGCAGGTCGCCGGGGTCGTGGCGGACTTCTGGTCGTCGATGCGGCCCGTGTAGGCGTCGCACTCGCCGGCCTCACCGGACAGCGCGTCGGTGCACTGGGTGAGCAGCTTGGCCGTGGCGGCGTTGAGCTCGCCGGCGGTCGCCTTGCCGCAGTCTTCGTCGGCGGCCTCGGTGGCGGCCAGGCAGTCGGCCATCAGCGCGTCGGCGTCGGCGCCGCGCTCGTCGACGTGGCAGGAGACGGCGTTGTCACACACCGCCTCACAGTACGAGGTCTGGGGCTCGGTGCTGCAGGCGGCGAGCCCAGAGAGGAGGCCGAGGGAGAGAAGGAAACGATGCATGGCGGTGCTCCAGTGAAGCGCAGGGGACGACAGCTCCACCGATATCCGATCCTGCAGCCACCCGCTCAGCCGCCGACAAAGCGTCACTTCTTGCGGCGCCGGGGACCGCCCCGGGCGGGGCGTCCGCGACCGCGCGGGCGCGGCTCGGGTTCGCGCAGGCCGCCGATCACCGAGACGAGGTCGTCAGCCAGCGGCGCCTTGAAGCGCAGCCGGTCGCCGGTCATCGGGTGGACGAACCCCAGCGCCGCGGCGTGAAGCGCCAGCCTCGGAGCCATACCAGTGATATGGCGCTTCGCATACAGGGGCTCGCCGAGCACCGGGCAGCCGAGCTCGGCGAGGTGGATGCGAACCTGGTGGGTGCGACCGGTCTCCAGCGTGGCGCCGACCAGCGTGACGCCGCGCTCGAAGGTGTCGAGGTGGACCAGGTTGGTGACGGCGCGACGCCCATCGAGGGGGTCGGTTCCTTGGTGCGCGCTGCCACGCAGGCCGTCGCCGCGGTCGCGGATGAAGATGGTCTCGACGCGCTGCTCGGCCTCGGGCAGCCGGCCCTTCACCAGCGCGAGGTAGCGGCGCTCGACATCGTGGGCGGCGAGCAGATCTTTCAAGGCGAGCTGCGCGGGGGCGGTGCGGGCCACCATCATCAGCCCCGAGGTGGGCTCGTCGAGGCGATGGACCGGAAGCACCCGGCCGAGCTTGCGACCCACCTCACCCAGGACGCTCTGGTGACCGTCGCGCCGCGGCGCCGGCACCGCGAGCAGGCCCGCGGGCTTCCAGACCACCGCGAGGTGCTCGTCGACGTGCACGAAGGCGACGTCGCGGCCAGGCTGGATCCGCGGCGCGTCGGGCCGATGCTCGACCCGCTCTGGGCGCTGGATCTCGCGGCCGCCCAGCGACGTCGGGATGCCATCGAGGAAGACCTTGCCCCAACGCAACGCGTCGCGGGCCTGAGAGGCCGAGAGGCCACGGTCACGGAGGATGCGGTCGAGGCGGGGCATGCGGGCGGGTAACGCGCTCGTGGCCCGACGAGGGCCACGAACCCGCCGGCCCGGGCGGGATAGAGCCGCCCCAACCCGGAGAGGACATGCGGTGGAGCTCGAGCGTGGTGGAAGGCGAGGACACGATCCGAGCGGCCCGGCGGCTCGCATCCGACCTGCGGGGCGCGCTGGCTGGCGACCCCGCGCACCTGGTCCTGCTCTTCGCCACCCCCCACCACGCACCGCAGCTCGACAACGTGCTGCGCTGCTTGAAGGCCGAGCTGCCTGGCGCCCGTGTGGTGGGGTGCACCGGGGGCGCGGTGCTGGCCGCGGGGCGAGAGCTCGAGGGGCAGCCCGCGCTGGCCGCGCTGGCCGGCTCATTGCCAGACGTGGCGGTGGTGCCCTTCCGGGTGACCAGTGAGCTGATGAAGGTGGTGATGGCCGACCCGCGGGCCTGGCACACCCACCTCGACATCATCCCCGAGCAGCAACCGCTCTTCCTGCTCATGCCCGACCCC
>JBDQIL010000863.1:0-2950 GCA_040264415.1 Myxococcota bacterium | reverse complement strand
TTCTGGGCGTCCCCGTCGATCGCCGCCGCTCGTCCACCCGTTGAACCCCCAAGAAGAGGCGCTCCCCACGCAGTACATGCTCCTGATCCTCGCAGACGACTCCCAGGCCCCCCCGGCTCCCGCCACCGACGCCGACCGGGCCGAGACGATGGCCCCGCGGCTCGCCGACACCGAACAGCTCAAGGCCGCCACGGTGAGGGTCGCCGGCGACGCCCTGCTGCCCACCGACACCGCCCCGACCGTGACCCGCACCTCGGGGGAGACCGTCGTGGCCGACGGCCCCTTCGCCGAGAGCAAGGAGCATCCGGGCGGCTGCACCCTGCTCGGCTGCGCCCATCTCGACGCCACGCTCTGGTGGGCTGAGGCCTGGCCAGGGACCGCCTTCGGAGCGGTCGAGGTGCGCCCCGAATGCAGATCGCCCCCCCAGGCGCGCGGACTACTCGACGTAGCCGAGCGCCTGCAGCTGACTCTGGATGGTCTCCGGGACCGGCGCCCCCGCTGCGCTCGGCGGGGTGGGGGGATGTTGGGCCTCCCACGCCGCGAGCTCGGCAGCCATCCGCTCGGCGGCGGCCGGGTGGGCCGCGAGCCGCGAGGTCTGGGCGCCATCCTCGGCGCCCCCCGCCGGCTGCAGCTCGCGGGGCGGGGCGCCCTCGTGCCCGTCGCGGTTGACGATGTAGCGCCATCCCCCTTCGTAGAGCGCGATCTTGTCTACACCGCGGAACTGAGTCTCGACCACGTAGGGGCTCGACCGCGCAGCCGCGCTCCAGATGGACGCGCCGTCGCGGTCCGGCGTCGGCTCTAGGCCCACGTAGTCGAGCACGGTGGGGGTGAGATCGACGAGCCCCATCGGCTGGGTGTGCACGCCCACCAGCTCGGGGTCGAGCGGGTTGTAGAGGATGAGCGGGACCAGCGCCTGGGACTCATAGACGAGGTGTCCGTGCCAGCGCGGCTCGGCCAGCGCGGGGTGCTCGCTGGGGTCGAGCGTCTCGCCGTGGTCGCTGGTGACGACCACCAGCGTGTCGGCCCACCCCGGGCGAGTGAGGAGCGCCCGCAGGAAGTGATCCACCTCACGAGACACGGCGCTCAGGGCCCGGAGATAGCGCCGCTGCGCACGCGTCGGGGCGTCGGCGTAGGCGCTCTCGAGGTCGGGGGGCAGCACGAGGCTGTCGGCCGCGAACTCGTGCACCTCCATCAGGTTGGCCTGCACGTACCAGGGGCCCGTCGGGCGGGCGTCGATCTCCGCGAGCAGCCCGTCGAGCACGACGCGCGCCGGGGGGAGCTCCCGCCCCCGACGCTGCCGGCGCGCCGCTTCGGCTGCATCGCCCTCCACCGCCTCCACCGGCATCCAGTCGAACAGCTCGCGGGTGCCAGCGTAGGCGTCAAAGCCCTGGTCAAAGCCGTAGTAGGGGTTGAGGTTGGGGTTGGCGGTCGCGCCGACCGTGGCGTAGCCAGCCGCGCGGAGCCGCTCCGCCAGCGTGACGGCGCTCACGGGAAGCACGTCGCCATCTTCCCGGTAGATCCCCAGGGACCGTGGGTGCTGCCCTGTGACGATGGTGGCCACCGACGGGCGGGTCCAGGTCGTGGGCGCCACCACGGTCTCGACCCGCAGGCCCGCCGCAGCCAGCGCGTCGAGCTCGGGCGACGCCTGCGCCGGGTGGCCCCAGGCGCCCACGAAGTCGGCCCGCAGCGTGTCGATGACGATGAGCACGACGTTGGGACGCGCAGCGCGGGGTGTCGGGCCGCCCCGCAGCTCGATGCCCGGGGCCTCGTTGGGAGCCGACGCGAGCCACATGACGCCCCCCACCATCACCAGTCCCAGCACCACTGGGACGGCGATTCGGACGCGGGACCGGGCAGGGGCGCGAGACACCCCGCAGCCCTACCCCGTCGGCGGCGCAGACCGAAGCCGAGGTCGCCTGGAAGCTCCGCTCGGGTGCGCTCAGCCCAGGAACCAGAGCCCCAAGCCCACCGCGACGAGCGACAGGCCGGCGCCGCCCACAGCCGCGACGAGGAGCGGCCACCGCTCGGCCGGGGCAGCGGCGGGCGGGGGCACCGCGACGGACCGAACCGCGCAGAGCTGCTCGGTGGGCGCCTCGTCGGCGAGGAGCCGCCGCCCTCCGGCGATCGGCACCCGCAGAGAGTCGTCGGAGTCGGGCTCGTAGACCTCGACCCGCAAGGCATCGACCGCGGGACCAGCCGGATCGGAGCCCCACGCCAGCGCGTCGCGGTCGAGCTCGGCGTGGGTGTCTTGAAACTCCACCGAGCAGGTGCGGAAGTCTTCCCAGGCCTCGGCGTCGAACAGCGAGCGCACCCACGGCCCGACGTTGGCCGGGGTCGAGCGCCACGGACCCGGCGCCTGGACCGCAGCCACCAGCGCGTCGGCGAGCTCGCCGGCGGTCGCGAATCGCCGCGCAGGCTCGCGGTGCAGCGCCCGCATGACCACGCGCTCGAGCGCCACCGGGACGTCGGGGCGAAGCGACGACGGCAGCGCGGGGTTGCCCTCGAGGCGCCGCCGCCACAGGCGCACCGGGTCGCGGTGGTGGAAGGGCGGGCGCCCGGTCAGCAGCCAATAGAGGCACACCCCGGCCTGGTAGATGTCCACCCGGTGATCGACCTCACCGTCGAGCTGCTCGGGCGCCATGTAGTGCAGCTTGCCTTTCAGCACGCCGTCGGCCGTCTGGTTGGCCTTGGTGCGGGACCAGGCGATGCCGAAGTCGATGAGCCGCGCCACGCCCTCGGGCGAGACCACCGCGTTGCCCAGGCTCACGTCCCGGTGGATGATGCCGAGGTGGCGACCGTGATCGTCGCACAGCCGGTGGGCGTGGTCGAGGCCCCGCGCCACGTCGGCCATGAGCCGCCCGATGTGGCCATAGTGTCGGCGACCGCCCTGGCGCAGCCGGCGGCTGATCATCGCGAGGTTGGGGCCCGCCACGTACTCCATCGCCAGCCA
>JBDQIL010000862.1:0-2955 GCA_040264415.1 Myxococcota bacterium | reverse complement strand
GCTTCGGGGCGCGCCCGCGACCGCCTGCACCAGCGCCGCCTGCACCCACGGGTGGACCACCAACACGACCAGCCCACCGTCTGGCTGAGCCCGGGGGAGGTCGTAGAGCACCGGCAGCGCCCCGCGGGCCGACGGCGCGCCCCGAAGCAGCCGCCCCGGCGCCCCCAACAGGGGCTCGATCTCGGCCTCGCCGACGGGGCGGGCGGTGAGCGCGGCGCCGGGCTCGGGACCCACGATGAGCCGATCGACGCGCCCCCGCAGGTGGGAGCCCAGCCGCTCGGCCCACGCATAGTGGTCAGACGAGAGCCGGCCCATGCGGTTGGTGGACGCGGCCGCGGCCACGACCACCGCCAAGCCGCCTTCGGCGCGCACCGGGTCCCAGGGTCGGTGGAGGATGGGCATCAGGAGGCCACCGGCAGCGCGGGCGCGGCGGCGCCGCGGAGCTGTCGCCACGCCGCTTGACCCAGCCCCGTCAACAGCACGCCGAGGGGCGGCCAGGCGCCCCCCCAGTGGTGACAGCCCGCCGCGAGCAGCGCCTCGTTGCCGGCCAACAGGCGCTCGAGCCAGGCGCGGGGCGGCCCGTAGCCCACCCGCACCAGGCGGCGACGCACCGAGAGGTCGCGGCCCAGCCGGGACCGCCGGTGCAAGCGCGACCAGCCGGCGAGCCCCGCGGGGGTCCAGTCGGCGGTGGCCAAGAAGCGGCCCAAGTCGCGGCCGCTCTCGATGGCCTGGCTGATCCCTTCGCCGCTGATGGGATCGATGCCCATGGCCTCGCCCACCAGCAGCAGGGGGCCCTGCGCGGGGTCGACCGTGGGCTCCCAGCCGCGTTCGGCGAACCGCTTGTTTCGGTACGCCGAGCGGTCGAGCCCCTTCGCCGCCATCCAGGCGTCGAGCCGATCGCGGAGCCGGATGTGGTCGGCCGGCGCCATGCCGGGCTCGAGGTCGGCCGCCACCCGCAGCAAGTACAGGCCGCGACACCACAGAGGTTCACCGTCGACCAGCGTGGGGAAGTCCCAGTAGTACCCAGGCAGGTCGGCCTCCCTCGCGTCGAACCGCAGCACGTCGCGGGGCGGATCGCCCGGGGCGGGCCCGGTGTCGAGCTCGACCACCATGGCCCGCAGCCCACCCACGCCGCAGCCCATGGCCCGACGCACCACGCTGCCTACGCCGTCGGCGCCCACCACCGCCTTCACGCGCAGGTCGCCCTGCGGCGTGGCGACCGTCGCGCCGTCGGCCTCCACCGAGATGGACCGCACGGGGCAGCCCTGCACCACCCGAATCCCCCGATCGATGGCGCGCTCGGCCAGCGCGGCGTCGAAGGCACGCCGACGGACCACCCGCCCGATGGGCCCCGGCTGCGACCGCATCGACGCCTGACGGGTGTCGAGTTGGATGCCGCCCACGCGCACCCACGGCACGGTGGGAGCGGCGTCGAGCGCCTCGAGAATGCGCCAGCCGCGGTCCCCCACGGCCCCGGCGCAGATCTTGTCGCGCGGGTAGGTCTCCTTCTCGAGCACCACGATCCGGTCGGCGCGCGCGGGCGCAGCCGCGGCGAGCGCGAGCGCAGCCGTGATCCCGGCGGGTCCACCCCCAACCACTGCGATGTCGGCGCCCATCATCTCGGAAGCTCCTCCACGAGGGGGCTATCCTGACGAGCGCCGCCGCCGAATCATGCCGGGTCGACGGCAGGGAATTCCCTCCGCCCACCCGGTCAGCCGTCGGTCGGATCGGGTCCGAGGGGCGGATCAAAGACCGCGACCGCGCCGAGCGGCTTGCGCGCGAGGTCGGGCACGGTGGCCCCGGCCGCCGGGAAGCCGACCGGGAAGAGCACCATCGGCACCTCGTGGCTGGGCCGACCGAGGATGCGCTTCAAGAAGGTCATGGGGCTGGGCGTATGCGTGAGGGTGGCGAGGCCCATCTGATGGAGGGCCGCCACGAACAGCCCCGCCGCGATGCCGACGCTCTCCTTGACGTAGTAGTGCCTCTTGGGCGCGCCATCGTCGTGGAAGCCGTGCTGCTGGGCGAAGAGGACGACGATCCAGGGGACGACCTCGAGGTAGGGCTTTCGCCAGTCGGTGCCCAGCGGGGCCAGGGCCTCGCGCCACGCCTCGGGCATGCGACCGCCCACGTAGCTGCGGTGCTCTTCGCGTTCGGCCGCCACGCGGATCCGCCGGCGGGTCTCCGGGTTGGACACCGCGACGAAGGTCCACGGCTGCTGGTGGGCGCCGCTGGGGGCGCTGGAGGCCGTGCGGATCGCGGCCTCGATCAGGCGCCGGGGCACCGGATCGGAGGAGAAGTCCCGCACGCTGCGCCGCGCCTGCATCAACGCCTCGAAGGACGACGCCCGGCGCTCCATCTCGTCGAGCGGCAGCCGCGGGGGCGTGTAGGGCACGCGGGGCCCCCCGCTCACGGCGCCGCCTCGCCCACCTCGAGGGCCCACACGTCCGCGGGGGCGAGCCCGAGCTCGGCGCGCAAGGCGTCGTTGTGGGCGTCGGCGAGACGCTGGGCCTCGGGGGCAGACAGCGTCGCGGAGGGATCCCGGGCGAGCCGATCGGAGCGTGCCCGCGGGAACGACCCGGCCACCAGCCCCACCGCGGCCCCCGCCGTGCTGCCGAGCACGATGCGGTTGGCGAGCACAGCCTGGTCGCGGGTGGTGGCCATGTCGAGCGCCACCATGCCGCCCAGGATGCCGGCCAGCCCCACGCCGGCGACGCTGAACCAGGCCGCCCCGCGGCGCCGGTAGGTGCGGATGTCGGCTTCGAGAGCGGCCCGCAGGTCGGCCTGCCCCGTGACCGCGAGGAGCACCGCAGCTACGTCGGGGGGCGCATGCCGGGCGAGTGGCGCGAGGCCCTGGCCCCGCTGGGCACCGACTGGCGCAAGCCCTACCTCGAGACCGTGCCGTGGATCGTCGTGCTCTTCGCACAGCAGCACGGCTTCTTCGAGGATGGCGCGCGC
>JBDQIL010000861.1:0-2957 GCA_040264415.1 Myxococcota bacterium | reverse complement strand
CCGCTCCCCCTCGTCGGGGCAGATCAGCGCCACCATGGGCGGCCCCCCGTCGTCCGCCGGCATCAAGTCGCACCGCACGATGCGGGCGCTCGCCGGGGCTGGGGCGCCCCGCGGGTCGATGGCCCGCAGCACCAGCTCCCAGGCCCCGAGCACCAGCCCGGCCGTGAGCAGGCCCAGGGCGGACTTTCGGAGGGTGGTGGCGAGAGGGGGCGGCATCGCCTCGGCGGGGCTGGCGGGCCTCCGCCCCTATCGCCCGAGGGGGGCGCCGGCCGGGTGGAGACGTGGCGCTGCGGCGGCCTGTCGGCTACCCAGGCGACGCAGTCCCGCCTGCTGGAGGCCCCCGTGTACGACCGCTCGCAGCACCCTCAAGCCACGGTCGATGTGGCCGGAATCGGCAACGCCCTCGTCGACGCCCTGGTGGTGATGGACGAGCGCGCGCTGCTCACCTCTCACGGCCTCGCTCGCGGGCACATGACCCTGGTGGACCACGAGCGGTGGCAGGCGATCTTCCGCGAGGTGCAGCCGCACGGCACCGAGATCCAATCGGGCGGCTCGGGCGCGAACACCATCGCCGCCCTCGGCTTCCTGGGCGCCAAGGCCACCTTCTGCGGGCACGTAGGCGAAGACCAGTTCGGCCACCTCTACGCCAGCCGCCTGAAAGAGGCCTGTGGCGACCACGATCTGCGCTGGACCCGCGGCGCCAACACCGGCAAGTGCCTGAGCATCATCTCGAGCCACGACGCCGAGCGCACCATGCTCACCGATCTGGGCGCGGCGGTTCAGATGCCCGCGCTCGGCGCCTTCGACGACACGCTTCGAACCAGCCGCATGCTCCACGTCGAGGGCTACCTGCTGCACCCTGGCCCGATGGCCGAGCGGGCCCGCGAGGCCATCGCCATCGCGGTCCAGCAGCAGATCCCGGTGAGCCTCGACGCCGCTGACCCCTCGGTGGTGGCGTCGCAGCGCGGCCCGCTGTGGGAGCTCATCGAGGAGATGTGTGACGTGGTGTTCCTCAACGAGGAGGAGGCCTGCACGCTCTGCGAGTCCGACGTCGCCACCGCGCTCGACCGGCTGGGCGAGGCCGTGCGCACGGTGGTGGTCAAGCTGGGCCGCCGCGGCTCGGTGGTCCGGCACGAGGGCGAGACCTACGAGGTCGGCGTGCACCCCGTCACGGCCCGCGACACGACCGGCGCGGGCGACGCCTACGCGGCCGGCTTCCTCTACGGCTACATCCACGGATGGGACCCGGCCCGCGCCGCCGACCTCGGCGCCCGCGTGGCCTCGCTCACGGTGGGGCAGGTGGGCGCCGTCGTGCGCGACCGTGCCGCCATGCAGGCCGCCCTGGCCGCGGTCACGGGCTGAGGGGGGCACCTTGCCTGAGGCCGCCGACCCGGTCCGCTACCTGGCCCGCTTCTTCGACGCCGAGGGGCGCCTGCGTGTGGGCACCGTGCACGGCCTCGCGCCCGACGGCACACCGACCGACGCCACCCGCATCCAGCCGTGTGTGGGGGATCTCTTCGCCGCTCTCGACCCGGAGGGCCCGCCGCTGCCCTTGACTGCGGTGCGCCTGTTGGCGCCGGTGGTGCCCTCGAAGGTGGTCGGCATCGGCTCGAACTACCGCGACCACGCCGCCGAGATGGGCAAGCCGCTGCCGCCGGTGCCGAAGGTCTTCCTCAAGCCCTCCACCGCGGTGTCGAACCCCGGCGACCCCATCGTCCTGCCGCCCGGCTGCGCGCGGGTCGACCACGAGGCAGAGCTGGGGGTGGTCATCGGCCGCACCGCCACCCGCGTCTCGGCCGAGCGCGCCCTCGACCACGTGCTCGGCTACACGGTGGTCAACGACGTGACCGCGCGCGACTTCCAGCGCAGCGACGGCGTGTTCGGCCGGGCCAAGGGCTACGACAGCTTCTGCCCGCTGGGTCCCTGGATCGCGGTGGGGCTCAGCCCCGAGGGCCTGGCCGTTCGGGCCTGGGTCGATGGCGAGCTCCGCCAAGACGGCACCACCGACGACCTCGTCTTCGGGGTGGCTGCGCTGGTGGCCTTCGTCAGCGATGTCATGACCCTGCACCCCGGCGACGTGATCGCCACCGGCACGCCCGCCGGGGTGGGCCCGCTCCGGCCGGGCGAGACGGTGCGGGTGATGGTGGAGGGGGTGGGCGCCCTCGAGAGCCCCGTGCGGGCTCGGAGCGGCCATGCCTGACGTGCTGCTCACGTCCGTCGTGCTGCTCGCGCTGGCGCTGCTCGTGGGGCCGGTGGCGTGGCGGTCCGGTCGGCTGGCCGTGGCGGCCCTGGTGGGCCTCGTCGCCGTGCTCGCGGCGGCCCTCTTTCGCGGCGTGGTGGTGCCCGGCGACGCCCTACACCTCGCCGGCTACGTCGATCTCGGTCACGAGCTGACCCTGCTGCTGGCCTGGGGCGCCTTCGCGGCGCTGGTGCGCGCGGCTGGACGGCCGTGGCTGCCCCGCAGCGCGCCGCCCATGGTGGTCGCGGTGCTGTCGGGCGCCCTGTTGGGCGAGCTGGGCGCGGCGGCCATGCTGGGCGCGGCGGCCACGTCTCGCGCGGCGGCGGCGCGGCTGGTGGTGGCCGCGACCGGGGGCGCCATGCTCGGGCGCGCGGGTGATCCAGCGCTCGCGGTGATCGGCGACCGGCTCGGGGGCGATCTGTGGATGTTGGCGCCGGTCGCGGTGGTCTGCGCCATGTTGGCCTGGCCGATGCGCGGCGATCTGGCGCTCTCCGACCCCCCCACCCCGGCCGAAGATCCGGCGCGCTCGCCGCCGATCTCCAAGGCCCTGACCGCGGTGGCGCTGGCCGTGGGGGGCGCCGCGCAGGTGCCGAGCCTCGCCCTGCCGGCGCTCGCTGCGGGCGCCCTCGCGCTGCTCACGCTGGGCGCGCGTCGCCTGCGCCACAGCGACCCCAGCGTCTTCGTGCACACCATCGCCATGGCGGCGGTGGCGATGGTG
>JBDQIL010000860.1:0-2958 GCA_040264415.1 Myxococcota bacterium | reverse complement strand
GGGTGGGGGCTCGGTGGGCCGGCGCTCGGCGTCGATGAGCGCCCGAACGTAGTTGAAGTAGCCGACCACGTCGGGAGGGTGCCGGAAGGGATCGAGCACGCACGCGGGGTCTTCGGCCAGCACCTTGCGAAAGAACGCCTGGGCGCCTGCCTGGTCGCCCTCGGTGAAGAGCAGCTCGCCCATGTAGATGCGGGCCTGCTGCCGAAGCGTCGGGTCGAGCTCGGTCGCGTCTGCGACGGCGAGGGCGGCGAGGGTGGCGCGGGCCTCGTCGAACTGGCCGAGCTGGTAGCGTCGCACCGCGTCGTCGAGTCGCTGCTGGGGCGTGAGCGGGGCCGACGGCTCTGACTCTGACTCTGGCTCTGGCTCTGGCGGCGTCGGCGCTGGGGCGGGTGCGGTGGCCGCCTCACCCGGTGGCGCCTCCTGGGCCCACGCCGGGGGGGCGGCCCAGAGCGTCACGAGGAGGAGGAGAGAGCGCATGGCCGGCAACGTAGCCACGCCCCGGCGCTGCGGTCAACCCGTCAGCGCGCGCCCGTGTCGGCTGCGCCGCCGCCGCTGTCAGACCCCTGGCCACCGATGTCACCGAGGCTGCCCTGGTGATCGATCCGGACGGCGAATCCACCCTCGCTGTCGGTGAAGCTGGTGCCGTAGAGGTCGCCGGTGACCCCGTCCCGCACCTCGACCACCGCGTAGCTGAGCGGCTCGCCCCCGAACGACACCACGCCGGAGACGGGCTGGCCGGCCACCAGGCGCACGTCTCCGAGCTCTCGGGGGTCGGTCACCGACTGCCAGGTCGTGGTGTTCTGCGGGGAGGCCGGCGAGAAGGTCACGTCGAGCGCGACATCGGGCACCGTGAGCGCGTAGCGCCCTGACGCGTCGCTGCGGGTGGACCACGCGTTCTGCCCGAAGCCCACCTCACGGGCGGTCACGAGCACATCGCCGAGCGGCTCGCCGTCGGCGTAGCTCCGGATGACGCCACCCACCGGCACGCGGCCCGGCAGCGCGAAGGTGCCGATGTCGGTGTCGGCTTCGCCCACCACGATCCCCTCGACCCGCAGCGGACTGTCGGTGCCGTCGGCGTCGAAGGGCGGCGTCACCTCGAGGGTCCAGGTGCCGGGCAGCAGGTCGGCGAAGACCACGCCGTCGCCGATGGGCTGCACCAGCACCGAGGCGGTGCCCGCGGCGGCGTCGAGCGACTCGGCGATGAAGCGGACCGCGACATCTCGATCTTCGACCGGCTCACCGTTGGCCCCGACCAGCAAGCAGTCCACCCGCACTGCCTGGACGAGGCCCGCGTCGATGTCCACCTGGACTGGCTCGTCTTCGCCCACCTCGACCGCGGCGTCGAGCCGGGGAAGGTACGAGCTGTCGAAGCGGCCCTGCACCACGACCGCGTAGCTGCCGGGCAGCGCCCGCAGCAGGAAGTGCCCCGAGCTGTCGAGGTCGGCCCGGGGCCCCGCGACCCCGGTGAGGGCATCGACCAGCCAGGCCTGGGCGGGCTTGGGCAGCGTGGTCCCGTCGGACTGACGCACCTGCCCGTAGACCGGCTGGCCCGCGCCCAGGTCGACGCTGTCGTTGCGGCGGTCGCGCGACAGATCGAAGTCGCTCACGACCAAGAAGGGCAGGGCGCCGAGCCCCTCGGGGATGATGGAGATCCGGTAGCCGTCGCTCGCGGGCACCCGGAGGGAGAAGTCGCCGCGATCGGTCCCCCCCGCCGCGCCGCCCCGCTGGCCGACGACCAGCGCCTCGACGGTGGCATCGACCGGCACGCTGGCTTCTCCGGGGACCGTGATGTCGAAGGGGTTCGCGACGAAGCCGGTCACCGTCCCCGACCAGACCATCGTGGGCGCGAGGTCGAGCGCCAGATCGGTCCAGACCTCGCCCCCGAAGACCAGCGACTGGGGCAAGACCGGCGCGTCACCCGCAGGGAGCACGTCGATGCGGATCGAGCGCGACAGGTCTTGGACCTCGCCCCCGAGGCCGGTGTCGAACGCCGCGCTCGCGTCGCCCTCGAGGTCGTTGGCCGCACACCCGGCGCCCCAGAGCGCGAGCGCGGCGAGCGCGAGGCGGCGGCGTGGAGGGTGGCAGGGGGTCATCGCAGCACCTCCGGTATCTCGATGAGCCACTCGAGCGTCAGCGCCTCGCCGAAGCCGTCGGTCACCCGCACCGAGAGCACGCGGTCGTCGAAGTCGTCGGTGCGGGGCACGACCAGCTGGCTCCCTTGCTCGTTGTTGCCCTGGATGGGCACGGCGCCGCCTTGGACTCCGAAGCCCTGGATGGTCCACCGGAACTCGAGATCGAGGGGGTCGTTGGCGTCTCGCACGAACACGAAGGCGGTCTTCTCGGGCAGGTCGAGGACAAACGGGTCGCCCTCCTCTGGGAAAGAGGCGCGGAGCTCGGGGGGCTTGTTGATGTCCTCTTCCACGATGGTCCAGGGTGAGAAGCAGCCGCTCAGCGCGACCACACCCAGGCTCATGCACAGGCCGTGCCATGCGGCGAAGACGCCGTGGTGGCGCCCACGGCACCCACGCACGCGGGCCTCGACCGGGGCAAAGCGCGACATGGGTGTCAGGGCCCGGCCCCGCCGGCGCCGGCGGTCGTCGCGGCTGGCGGGGGCAGCTCGTCGGGCAGGGCGTCGATCCCGAAGACGGTGTCGGGAGACATCGGCTGCAGCGCGACCGTGCGGGCGGCGGCGCCCGGGCAGGCCACCCCGATGCTGTGGGGTGCCTGGGGCGTGGAGACCTCGACCCGGAACTGCAGCGACGAGAGCCGGCCGCGCTCCTCGCCGTCGAGGGAGACCACGCAGTCGGGGTTCATCCCCTTGTCGAAGCGGGCGACCGCCGGCAGCGGGATCAGCCGGTCGATGTCGAGCACCAGCGTCTCGCCGGCGGCGATCTCGACCACCCGGACCTCGGGGCGCGCGGCTGGGTTGCGCAGCACCACCTCGTGCTTCCCGGGGGT
>JBDQIL010000859.1:0-2959 GCA_040264415.1 Myxococcota bacterium | reverse complement strand
GTGCCCGGGCCACGGGCCCGGGGGGGGGGGGGGGGGGGCCCGCGCCCCCCCCCCCCCCCGGGGGGGGGCGGCGCCCGAGACCCTCGAGGAGGTCGGCCTCGACCTCGGGCCGGCTCGCTACCTGGGCGCCCTCGACGAGCTGTCCTCCCCCGTGCGCAAGGGGCGCCGGCGCCTGGTGGTGCACCCCTTCGCCTTCGCGGTGCCCGACGTGCCCGCGCTGGTCCTCAACGAAGAGGTCGCCCGGGTCCACTGGATCGGGCTGCCGCGCCTGCTCGCGGGCGAAGGGCGGGGGCGCTTCGACCTCGCCTGGGAGGGGCGCGCGGTGGCCATGCCCGTCATTCGAATCGGCGAGGCCGACATCTGGGGGCTGACGCTGCGGATCGTCGACGACCTCGCCTCGCGCCTGCGCGACGCGCTCCCCCCCCTGCCCTGAGCGCCTGGAGCGCCCTGTCGGCTGCGCAGACCAGCGGTTACGGTGGGGGCACCCCGGAGCTGCCCGTTGCTGCCTGCGCTCGCCTTGATGCTCACCGCCCCCGTCTGGAGCGCGCCCCGCTGCCTGACGCCGTCGCTCTTGCCCACGATGCCGGCGGCCCGGCCGGTCCCCACAGCGCCCCGCCTCTCCGACGCCAAGGTGACCCGCGATCCCTACGACGTGCCCGACGCCGCCGAGTCCGACAACTTCATCGTGCGCTGGGGCCCCACCGGGACGGTCCCCACCGCAGCCGTAGAGGCCCTGTTGGGCGCGCTGGAGCGGGCGTGGCAGGTCGAGGTGATCGACCTCGCCCATCCCGCACCCGAGACGACCGTCACCACGAAGATCAACGTCTATATCGGCGACACCGAGGGGGGCGCGCCGTCGGCCTACGGCTCGGCCGGCTACTTCACGCCCGACGGCGACGGCTACCCCATGATCGTGATCTCGCGGGACAGCCTGAACGCTGGCGAGAGCGGCCACCTCACCGCCGCCCACGAGCTCTACCACGCGGTGCAGTGGGGCCTGGGCACCTACGACTACGGCGACAGCGCCGTGGGGGCTTGGTACTGGGAGGCCACGGCGAGCTGGATCGAGGTGGAGGTCTTTCCAGACAACTCCGACTACGCGGTCTTTCTGGGGGCCTACGCCCTGCTGCCGCACCTGCCGGTGGACTTCTTTGACTACCCCGACACCGGGGCCCTCGAGGAATACCACCAATATGGCGCGATGATCCTGCCTCGCTACCTCGCCGAGTTCGAGGCGGACCCCTCCATCATCCGCGACACCTGGGTGGAGCCCGCCGGCGGCACCCGCGACCCCCTCTACGCCATCGACGCGGCGCTGGCCGACCACGGCTCCGACCTCGCCGCGGCCTTCTCGGCCTACGCCGCGCGCAACGCCACCTGGGACTACGCCCACCAAGACGCCTACCTCGAATCGGTGGACTACTGGGCCTGGGCCTTCCCCGAGGGCGACGGGGGCGTGGCGGATCGGGTGGTGGTCGAGGTGGGCGAGCGCTCCGACTGGCGCGGCCCCGACCCCGATCGCATGCCGGGGCGCTACGGCTACACGGTGGCCGAGATCGACCTCCAGCGCACCGGCGCGGTGAGCCTCGAGCTCGACCTGGTGGGCATCGGCTCGGGCGGTTCGACCGCGGAGTGGGGCGTCACGGTCGTGCGCGACCACGGAGACGCGGTCACCTACGAGCCGCTCACCCTCCACATCGGGCTCGACCAGCACACCTTCGACGCGGTGCTCGACGGAGAGGGCGCCGACACCCTCTGGCTGGTCGTCGCAGCCTGGTCACGGGATCGGGTCGATGGCGAGCGCTTTGCCTGGCAGTACCGTGTCTCCGACCCCGATCCCGACGCCGTGCCCGAGGACCAGCCCGAGGTGGGCGCGGGGGTCGAGCCCGCCGATGGCGAGGCCGGGTCGCCGGCCGCGGCGTGCGCCCACCGGTCGGGCGGCGCGCCCCTCGGCCTCGCGCTGTGCGTGGGGGTGGCCGTGGTGGGACGCCGCCGCGCCGCTACTTCGGCAGCAGCTCGATGATGGTCACCCCGTCGCCGTCGTCGAAGCGATGCACGGCCTGGGTGTGGGGCTCGAGCTGGCGGGCGAGCAAGGTGAAGCCCTCTCCCTCGTAGACGTTCATGTCGACCACGACGTAGCGGAGGCCCTGGCGCCGAAGCCACTCGATGGTGGCCTGGCGGCGGGGCTCGGAGGTGTCGTCGTAGGCCGATCGGGGGATGGGGTTGCCCGTCACCATGGGGTGGGCCATGTCGTCCCAGTTGCGGGTGAGGGCCTCGATGTCGACGTTGAGCCGCATCGGCGCCAGCGTCTTCAGGCTCGGGTAGCCGATCACCGCGCGCCCATGGCGCACCTGCATGTACTGGGTGTCGGCGCTCGAGAGGCTCTCGCCGAGGTTCGCGAAGACCTGCAGGTCGGCGCGCTTGCCGGACCGGGGCGCGGCCCGGGTCTGTGGGAGGGTGAGGACGGCGCCGTCGTCGGGCTGCTCCGCGAGCCAGGTCGCGAAGGCCAGATCGGGGAGCGGCTGCAGCGGCAAGCTGCTCTGCAGGCGACCGGAGTGGACGCCGGCGAGCACCGCCGCCGCAGCGAGGCCGGTGGCGAGGGCCCGGCTGGCGACGACGCCCCCGCGGCCGAGGCGCTCGAGGCGCTGCAGCAATGCCCCCAGGCCCACGCTCCCCGCCACGAGGAAGCAGAGGGCGGCCGGCACCAGGAAGCGCCGCGGGAACCGGATGCTCTCGAGCCCGGGGAGCTGATAGGCGCGCACGTTGATGGTGAGCACCCAGTTGCCCACCCACAGCCCGAAGCCCCACAGCCACTGCGCGAGCTCCTTGGGCAGGTAGGCGTTCCAGCCGAAGGCGAGCACCAAGGACAGGGTGCCCGCGAGCAGCCACGCGCCGCTGCGTCGCAGCCCGCCCACCGCGAGGAGCAGGCACGCCACCAGCACGGGGGTGGGGATGAGGG
>JBDQIL010000858.1:0-2962 GCA_040264415.1 Myxococcota bacterium | reverse complement strand
TCCGCAGCAACAAGGCCATCAAGGGCTGCTTCTTCGAGTTCAAGAAGGCCAACGGCGCCTACCCCTCGCGGGTCGACATGCGCTTCACGGTCGAGACGTCGGGATCGGTCTCGTCGGCGCGGGTCACCACGCGCCAGTACAAGGGCACCGACTTCGACGTCTGCCTGGGCGGAGCCTTCCGCTCCATCCAGTTCCCGCCCTTCGACGGCGACGCCCAGACCATGACCTTCCCCTTCGTGCTCTGAGCGGCCGCGCCCAGCGCGCCCCCGCCTCTCCCGCGCGCCCCCGCCCCACCGGCGGGGGCGTCCGTGTTTGACGGTTGAGCGACGAACGCGTGCCGGGCGGCCGAATGCGTTGCGGTGGGGGGACGGGCCCGGATACCTCCGGCGCCCTACCGCACCCGGGACACCCCCCCATGAGCATCGAGAACGCGCCGCCAGCGCTGCGCAACATCGCCATCATCGCCCACGTTGACCACGGCAAGACCACCTTGGTGGACTTCATGCTGCGGCAGTCCGGCACCTTCCGTGACAACGAGGAGCTGCAGGACCGGGTCATGGACTCGATGGACCTCGAGCGCGAGCGGGGCATCACCATCCTCGCGAAGAACACGGCGGTCACCTACGGCGAGACCAAGATCAACATCGTCGACACGCCGGGACACGCCGACTTCGGCGGCGAGGTCGAGCGGGTGCTCAAGATGGTCGACGGCGCCCTGCTGCTGGTCGATGCCAGCGAGGGCCCCCTCCCCCAGACCCGCTTCGTGCTGGGCAAGGCCCTCGAGGCCGAGCTCAAGATCATGGTGGTCATCAACAAGATCGACCGCCCGGACGCCCGCATCCAAGAGGTCGAGAACGAAGTCTACGACCTCTTCATCGACCTCGACGCCGACGAGGAGCAGCTCGACTTCCCCATCCTCTACGCCTGCGCCAAAGAGGGCTACGCCTGGGAAGAGCCCAAGCTCGAGCAGGGCGACCTGCGGCCGCTCTTCGACGCCATCCTCGACTTCGTGCCGGCGCCCAAGGGCGACCCCACCGCCGTCCCGCAGGTCATCGTCACCCAGCTCGACCACGACCCCTACGTGGGCCGGCTGGCCATCGGCCGCATCGTCAACGGCACCATCAACCGCGGCGACAACCTCGCCCTGGTGGGCCGAGACGGCACCTCGGCCGTCAAGATCAACCACCTCTACACCTACGAGGGGTTGAAGCGGGTCGAGACCCAGAGCATCTCCGCCGGTGAGATCCTCGCGGTGTCGGGCATCGCTGAGCTCGATATCGGCGACTCGCTCACCGACCTCAACGATCCCCAGCCGCTCCCGCGGGTCACCGTGGAGGAGCCGACCATCGGCGTGACCTTCATGGCCAACACCGGGCCGCTCGCCGGCCAGGACGGCAACTACATGACCGCGCGGCAGATCCGCGAGCGGCTCGAGAAGGAGTGCCAGACCAACGTGGCGCTCAAGATCGACCCCGACGGGCCGCCCGACGCCATTCGGCTCTTCGGCCGCGGGGAGCTGCAGATCGGCATCCTCCTCGAGCAGCTGCGGCGCGAGGGCTGGGAGCTGTGCGCCTCCAAGCCCGAGGTCGTGCTGCGCGGCCCCGAGGACGGCCCGAAGGAGGAGCCCTACGAGCTCGCCCAGATGGACTTCCCCGAAGAGTTCATGGGCGTGGTCAGCGAGAAGATGAACCTGCGCAAGGGCCGCATGAACACGATGAAGATGGCCGGCTCTGGCCGGGTCCGCGTCGAGTTCCGGGTGCCCGCCCGCGGCCTGATCGGCTTCCGGGGCGAGTACCTCAGCGACACCCGCGGCCAAGGCATCATGAACACGCTGTTCGACGGATGGGACGCCTACGCGGGCTACATCCCGTTCCGGCAGAACGGCAGCCTCGTGGCCGACCGCACGGGCCAGTCGACGGCCTACGCGCTCTTCCACCTCCAGCCCCGCGGCAAGCTGTTCATCGGCCCCGGCGTCGAGGTCTACGAGGGCATGATCGTGGGCGAGAACAGCCGCGAGAACGACATGAACGTGCACGCGTCGCGCGGCAAGGCCCTCAACAACGTCCGCACCGCGGGCGCCGACGAGAAGCTCATCCTGGCCCCGCCGATGCAGCTCACGCTGGAGAAGGCGCTCGAGTTCATCGCCGAAGACGAGCTGGTCGAGGTCACCCCGAGCCACATCCGGCTGCGCAAGAAGGTGCTCGCGGGCAACATGCGGTCGGTGGTGCGAGGCGAGCGGCGCGACAAGAAGAAGCGCGGCTGAGGCCCGTCGGTCTGCGCTCACCCCATCGGGGTGGGCGCCTACCGGGGGTGGGGCGCCACGCCGAGGGCCCGCCAGCGCAGCCAGTGGTCGCAGAGCACGAGGGCGGCCATGGCCTCGACCATGGGCACCGCCCGCGGCAACACACAGGCGTCGTGGCGCCCGCGCGGCTTGATGGTCGCCGGGCGACCCGCGTCGTCCACCGTCACCTGCTCTTGGAAGATCGTGGCCACCGGCTTGAAGGCCACCGTGCCGGTGACGGGCATCCCGTTCGAGATGCCTCCTTGGATGCCGCCCGAGCGGTTGGTGGCGGTGCGGATGGCGCCCGCCGCGGCGCCGGGCACGAAGACGTCGTTGTGCTGCGAGCCCCGCAGGTGGGTGCCGCCGTACCCGCTGCCCGACTCGAAGCCCTTGGCGGCGGGCAGGCTGAGCATGCCCTTGGCCAGGTCGGCCTCGAGCTTGTCGAAGACCGGATCGCCGAGGCCCGGCGGCACCCCCCGGCAGATGAACCGCACCACGCCGCCGATCGTGTCGCCGTCGCGTCGCACGTCTTTGATGAGGCGCTCCATGGCCGCGGCCGCCGCGAGGTCGGGGCACCGCGTGTCGTGCGCCTCGACCGCCGCGCGGTCTACCGCGGCGGGATCGACGGTGGCCTGGATGTCGCCGATGCGGTCGACCCACCCCACGATCTCGACCCCACAG
>JBDQIL010000857.1:0-2967 GCA_040264415.1 Myxococcota bacterium | reverse complement strand
GAAGGGGGCGGCGAGCGCCGCGGCGAAGAGCAGGAGGAGGCCCGACATGCGTGGAGAGGACCACGTCGGCGGCGGGCTGTCCAGCGACGGTGCCCGGGTCTCGGGCTACCCTGCGGCAACTGGAGGACGCCGATGCCCCACCGCACCCGTGGCCCGATCCGAGCCGCACTCCTGGCCCTGCTGCCCGCGCTCGTCGCGGCGTGCACCTCCGACGACCCCGCCGCACCCGGCGACGACTCGGGCGCCGCCGAGGTGGTCGACGAGGCCTTCTTGGCCCCCGACGCTCCCGGGCCGTACACCCCGTCCACCCTGACCGACGAGATCACGCCCGACCACGGCGTGCCGCTGCAGGTGCAGGCCTGGTACCCCTCCACCGAGCCGGCGGGCACCCTGCATCGCTACGACGGCTTCATCGCGGGCGCCGCGAGCGATGGGCTGAGCGCGAGCTGCGATCAGGCGCGCCCGGTCATGGTCTTCAGCCACGGCAACGGCGGCATGCGCTGGCAGAGCCTGTGGCTGGCCGAGGGGCTGGCCGCGCGGGGCTGGGTGGTGGTCGCCCCAGACCACACCTTCAACACCGCCTTCGACATGGACGACGAGAAGTTCGCGAGCCTCGTGTTCCGGCGCCCGGTGGACGCGGTGGCCACCTTCGACTGGCTGGTGGGCTCCCTGGCGGCGCCGGGTGGTCTGCTCGACGGTTGCGTCGATCCCGACGCCGGCTACGCGATGGCCGGCCACAGCTTTGGTGGGTACACGACCTATGCGGTGGCGGGTGCGCCCATCGACCGCGACGCCTCTGCGGCCTTCTGCGCGGCGAACGGCGGGTGGCTGTGTGCCGAGGTGGCCGCGTACTTCGTCGCGCACCCCGAGACCTTGCGGGTCGATCTCTCCGACGACCGCGTGTGGGCCGCCGTGCCGCAGACCCCCGCGGCCTATGACGCGCTGGTGGGCGGCCTCTCTGAGATCTCGGTGCCTGTGCTCACCTGGGGCGGGGGCCGCGACACGCTCACACCGGTGCCGGGGGTGGTGCGGCCGCTGCACGAGGGGCTGACCACCGAGACGGCCTACTTGGGCGTGATCGAGGACGCGGGCCACTACAGCTTCTCCGACGCGTGCACGCTGCTGGGCGGCTTCCCCGACTGCGAGCCGCCCTACCGGGATCCGGCGGAGGTGCACGCGGTGGCCTTTCAGACCACGGTCGCGTTCCTGGACAGCCTGCGCGGCTTCGACGAGGCGGCGGCGTGGCTGCCGGTCGACGACGCGGGGCTGACCTGGGAGGTCGGCGAGTAGCCGTCGGCCGCTTCAAGCCGTCGGATGCGGCCGCGATCGGGTGCCATCGCGCAATCCCCTTGTCGCCACTGCGCGGTCGGCGTGCGCTATGCTGGCGCCGGTGTGCTCTCCCAGGAGGCCGACATGCCCGACTACGCACCGCGGTCCACGACGACGACCACCCCCGACGGCGCCGCCGCCGGGCACGACCGCCACCAGCCCGACCTGCAGGGCCGCCTGGGCAACGCCGCGATCGTCGAGTTGCTGCGCGACCAGCAGCAGGCGGGCGGCGCCCAAGACCCCGACAGCCTGTGGGACATCGCGAGCCAGTTCGGGGCGTCCACGGCCCCTGACCTGCGCGACGGCGCCCACTACACGGTGGCGGCAGGCGACATGCAGTACTCCGAGGGCGCCACCTGGAAGCACATCGCGCGCCAGCACGGCATGCACGAAGACCTGCTCATGGCCTTCAATGAGCACGTGGGCACGGTGGACCAGGGCGGCGGGCAGGACAACCCCCTGGCCAGCACCCCCAAGCTGGCCGAGGGCGTGCGCATCTACATCCCCTCGGCCGACGAGATCGTCTTCAAGCAGGTCTCCGAGCGCAAGGGCGGCGACGTGGCCGCGGCCACCGCCGAGTACAACGAGCTGGCGGGCGGCCACAACCTGGCCATGATGCGCACCGCGCGCGAGCGGGCCAGCGGCACGGTGGGCCTGGGCTACGGCACGAAGGGCGACGACGCCGTGTTCTACAGCCAGAACCCGGCGCTGGCCGGGGCGAGCCAGCGGGCCGGTCGCAGCGTCATGATCAACGGCGAGAAGGAGTACAAGGTGGCCTGGGGAGCCAGCTTCTGGAAGTGCTCGGTCTTCTTGCACGACACGACCTACTCGGCCGGGTTCGAGCCCGACATGACCGAGAACAAGCACTACCAGCTGGCCGGCCAGCTGCACTGGTCGCGCGACTACACCGAGGTGGACGTCAAGCACGCCCGGCCGGGCGACGCCTGGCAGCGCTTCGGCGGCACACGCTCCGACGAGTCGCACAACGCGATCCTGAGCTCGTACGTCGATGTGGACTCTTCGGGCGCCGAGTACGACGACTGGACCTTCTCCATCGTGGGCGCCGAGTCGGAGCGCGCCGCCGAGAGCGAGCGCAACCACACGATGCTGAAGGGCACCAACGAGAACACCGCTGGCAAGAAGATCCGCTTCTTCCGCCCGAAGCAGCGTCGTGGCGCGTAGCGTCGGCGCAGCGCTGGCCCTGATGCTCGCCCTCTCCTGCGCGCGGAGGCCGCCTGTGATCCCCGACCCTGACGCCATCCTGGCCGGCACCGTGCGCTACGGCGACGAAGTCCGCGCCGATCCCGTGCTGCTCACCCTCACCCGCGACTGGCCCGAGCACGCTCTGGCCGACGTCGGCGCCCAGCGCGATCCGGTGACCACCGCGCTCACCCCGACGGTCGAGCCCGCGGCGGGGCACCACACCTGGCTGTTCACGGGCTTCGGGCTCAACCCCCACGAAGATCTGGGCGCGGTGCGAATCACCTACGCGCTGCTGCTCGAGCGGGGCCCCGATGGTCGGCTGGGCGGCTGGTGGTACGAGCACCGCATGGTGGTGCCCACGTCGCTGTGGAGGGTGGCGGGTGCGGTCGACGGCGGCGCGGTCGAGCTGGTGCTGACCGAGCAGACCGAGCCGGG
>JBDQIL010000856.1:0-2969 GCA_040264415.1 Myxococcota bacterium | reverse complement strand
GTCATGGGGTCCTCGGGGGTGGAGGATGCCATGACCGCCGCCCCCCGCAACCGAATGCCGCTCTTGTTCGGCCTGACCGTCGCCTTGGCCCTGGTGGCCGCGGGCGCCGCGTGGGCCCTCTGGCCCGAGGCCCCCGAGCCCGAGCCCGAGGTCGCGGCCGACACCGGGCTGACCCGCGACGAGACCGAAGACCAGATGCGCACCATCGGCTACGTCCAGTAGGGGGGAGAGGGGGCCTGGGAGCGCGGGTCGTCTGCCGAGCACGGTCGGGCTACGGCGTGCGGGTGACCCCCCTCCTACTCAGCCTGGCTGTCTCCTGGGCCCTCGCCGCCCCCACGGCGCTGGTGGGCGCCACGGTGCACCCGGTCTCCGGCCCGCCGATCCCCGACGGCGTGGTGCTGTTCGACGGCCCCACCCTGACCGGCGTGGGGCCCCGGGGGTCGGTCGAGATCCCCCCCGACGCTGTGGTGCGCGCGCTCCCCGGGCGCCACATCATCCCCGGCCTCATCGATCTGCACAGCCACATCGGCGGTGGGCGGCTGCACGAATCGCTGGGCCCGGTGCAGGGGGGCATCTCGGCGATCGACGCCATCGATCCCACCCACATCTCCATCCAGCGCGCGCAGGCCGGGGGCGTCACCCTGGCCCAGGTCATGCCGGGCTCGGGCAAGCTCCTGGGCGGCCAGACGGCGCTGCTGCGGCTCACCGACGCCTCGGTGGTCGACGACATGCTGCTGTGCGGCGAGCGGCCAGACGAGTCCGAAGGACCGCTCCGGCGCGCCGCCGTCTGTGGGGGCGTCAAGATGGCGGGCGGCACGAACCCCCAAGGCAGCGGCTCGGATCCCCGCAGCCGCATGGGGGCGACCTACCTTCAGCGCGAGGCGCTGCTGTCGGCCCGCGACCGCATGGACGCGCAAGACCGCCGCGCGGCGGCGCTCGCGTCCCCGCGCCGCCGCGAACGAGCGCAGGCGCCGCCGGCGCCCAAGCCCGATCCGGCCGCCGACGGGCTGGTCGAGATCCTCCGGGGCGAACGCACGGTCCACTTTCACAGCCACCGCGCCGACGACATCGTGGGCGCCGTGCGGCTGCAGCAAGAGCTGGGCTTCGGGCTGGTCATCCACCACGGCTCGGAGGGCTTCAAGGTGGCCGACCTGCTCGCCGAGGCCGAGATCCCCGTGGCGATCAACGTGCTCGACACGCCAGGCGGCAAGGAGGAGACGCTCGAGCGGCGCTTCGACAACCCCGCCCTGCTCCACGCGGCCGGCGTCCGCGTCGCGATCATCACCGACGACCCGGTTCAAGACTCTCGCCTCTTGTTGCGCAGCGCCGGGCTGGCCGCGCGGGGCGGGCTGCCCCCTGACATCGCGCTGCGCGCGCTCACCCGCACGCCCGCCGAGCTCCTCGCCGTCGAAGGCCGCAAGGGGAGCCTCGCGCCTGGCCTCGACGCCGACCTCGTGGTGCTGTCGGGGCCGCCGCTGTCGTCGTGGACCCTGGTGGAAGAGACCTGGGTGGAGGGCGCCCGCGTCTTCGACCGGGCCAACCCCCGTGACCGCGCCCACGCCACCGGCGGTGACGCCGCCATCGCTCCACCCCGAGGCGCACCGTGATCCTCCCCCTCTTGCTCGGGCGCATGGCCCACGCCGCCGACGTGGTGGCCTTCGTGGGCGCCACCGTGCACCCGGCGTCGGGGCCGCCCATCCCCGACGGCGTGGTGGTGATCGACGGCCCGACCATCGCTGCGGTGGGCCCCCGAGCGGGCGTCACGATCCCCGACGGCGCCGAGGTGCGAGACCTCACGGGGCAGCACCTCATCCCCGGCCTGGTGGACACCCACAGCCACATCGGCGGCGGGCGCCTGCACGAAGCGCTGAGCCCCGTGCAGCCCGGCATCTCCGCCATCGACGCCATCGACCCCACGCACGTGAGCGTCGACCGGGCCCTGGCCGGCGGGGTCACCACGGTCAACGTGATGCCGGGCTCCGGCAAGCTGATGGGCGGGCAGACCGCGTACCTGAAGCTCCGCGACAGCGCCATCATCGACGACCTGCTCCTCTGTCGGCCGGCCACGGGCGGCCTCCCGCCCGGCGCCACCGACGCCACCCCGGCGCGCCGCGCGCAGGTGTGCGGGGGCATGAAGATGGCCAACGGCACCAACCCTCAGGGCAAGGGCAGCGACCCCAAGAGCCGCATGGGCGCTGCCTTCTTGCAGCGTGAGGCCTTCATGGCCGCCCAAGACCGGGTGCGCGACCTCGACCAGCGAGACGCCGCCGCCGAGGCCCCGCGCCGGCGCAAGCGAGACGCGCCGAAGCCACTCACTGCAGCGCTCGAGGCCGACGCCCTCGCCCAGATCCTCCGCGGCGACCGCCGGGTGCACTTTCACACCCACCGGGCCGACGACGTGGTGACCGCGCTGCGGTTGGGCGAGGAGTTCGGCTTCCAGCCGGTGCTGCACCACGTCTCCGAGGGCTGGAAGGTGGCCGACCTGCTGGGCGAGGCCGAGGCCTGGGTCAGCCTGATCATCGTGGACAGCCCCGGTGGCAAAGAGGAGGCCCTCGAGATCACCGCCGCCAGCGCCGCCGCCCTCCACGACAAGGGCGCCCTGGTGGCCTTCCACACCGACGACCCCATCACCGACTCGCGGCTCTTCCTGCGCATGGCGGGCATGGCCGTGCGCGACGGCCTCGACCCCGACGTCGCCCTGCGGGGCCTCACGCTCCACCCGGCCCGCATGCTCGACCTCGAGGCTCGCGTGGGATCGATCGAAGCGGAGCGCACCCTCCACCCAGGTCTGATCGACGTGGGTCCAGGTGGACAGCGGGGGGCCGGACAGCACGACGAGGTCGGCGTCCTTGCCAGGCTCGATCGATCCCACGCGAGCCTCGAGGTCGAGCATGCGGGCCGGGTGGAGCGTGAGGCCCCGCAGGGCGACGTCGGGGTCGAGGCCGTCGCGCACGGCCATGCCCGCCATG
>JBDQIL010000855.1:0-2971 GCA_040264415.1 Myxococcota bacterium | reverse complement strand
GTCGGAGGGCGCGCCCACCGACCGTCGCTCTGGCCTCACCCGCCGCGACGGCGCGGTCTATGTGCTCGATGGAGCCGGGGTCGGCGTGACCGGCGTGGTCGACGTGTCGAGCTTGCAGCGGGCTCGCTTGGTGGGCTCGGACGAGGGCGGCACCCTGGGCGCCACGCTCTCAGCCTGCCCCGACCTCGACGGCGACGGGCTCTCCGAGCTGCTGGTGGGCGCCCCGCTCGACAACCTCTCGTGGACCGCGGCCTCCCGCGGCCTGGCGGGGAGCGTCACCCTCTTGCGCGGCGCCGACCTGGACAGCATCGGCGGAGACGGCCGCGCCGTCGATGTCGGGCGCACCTTCACGGGCACCTCGGTGGGCGCGCGGGCCGGCTCGGCCCTGTCCTGCAGCCACGACCTGACGGGCGACGGGGTGCCCGACCTGCTCATCGGCGCGCCCTTCGCCGACGGGTCGCTCGACCCCGCCGGCACCGGCGGCGCCGACACCGGCAGCGAGCTGCGCGAGGCCGTGGGCGCGGTCTGGCTGGTCGATGGCGCGGCGGCGGTCTCGGGGGCGCTGACCCCCGATGGCTGGGTGTCCCTCGAAGCGGCCGCGACCGCTCGCTTGAGCGGCCCGTTCACCGAGGGCTGGTCGGGCTGGCAGGTGGCCTCTGGAGATCTCGACGGCGACGGCCTCGCCGACGTGTTGGCCGGCGCCCCGGGCGCCGACGAGGCGCGCGGGCAGGTGCTGATCTGGACCGGCAGCCAGCTGGCCCGTGGCATCACGAGCTTCCCGCAATTTCGCATCCTCGGCGCCGACGCCGGCGACGGGCTGGGTCGCGGCCTCGCCGTGGCCGATGTCGACGGCGACGGCCTCGACGACCTGCTGGCCGGCGCGCCGCGCCGCAACACCGAGGGCCGGGGCGGCACCTTCGACGCCGGCGCGCTGTACCTCTTTCGGGGGGTCGCGGGCTGGGCCGGCTGGACCGCGAACATGTCGGTAGACGCCGCCGACGGGCGCTGGCAGGCCGCGCAAGCCTACCTGCGCACCGGGCGCCTCATCCGGACGGGCGACTTCGACGCAGACGGAGACGCCGACTTCGCCCTGCTGCACCGGTTCGCTCCCTGACGAGCGGCCCCGCGGCCGCGGCCGCGTCCCTCCCGGGCCCGGCCGCTGACCCGCGCCGTCGGCGGTCTCCCCGTGCGTGCAGCCCCCCCGGGCCGCCTGGCTGGGCCTCAGGGGCCCGCCGCGCCCTCCGATGGCGGCTCCTCGGGTGCGGCCCGCAGGCTCGCGGCGTGCTCGGCCTCACCGGCCTGTTCGAGCAGCCACGCGACCTGCGTCTGCAGCAGCGCCGGGTCGCCGGCACCGCTGGCTTTTGCTGCGTCGAGCGGCGCCCGGTCGCCCCGCCGCACGGCCGCCGCCAGCCGCACCAGCACCGCCATCCCGGTCGGATCCCGCTGGATCTCGGCGGCGAGACCCTCGGCCTCGTCCCAGCCCCCGCCGATGGCCACGCCGATGGCCGTCGGCGCCAAGAGCTCTGGACTGCGCGGGCAGCCGTTGACCAGCGCCCGCCGGCCCGCCGCGGCCGCCGCGTCCGGACGCCCCCGCTTCAGGTGAATGCTCGCGGCGTTGTAGCAAGCCTCTGGGAAGGGGTGAGGGCCGGCCGTCGCCTGCCGGTAGGCGTGCGAGGCGGCGTCGAGGCGGCCCGCGTCCTCCAGGGTCTTGGCCAGCCCGCCCCACGTGTAGGGGGAGGGGTGGGCGTCGACCGCGGCCGACCACAGCTGGGTGTCGTCGCGCCAGGTTGGCAGGGAGAGGGTGGTCAGCATCGCGAACATCCCCGCGAGCGCCGCCACCAGGCCCCCGCCGAGCCTGGGGTCGCGGATCCGCCCGGTGATCAGGCCGGCCGTCGCCAGCGCGAGGCCGGCGAGCGGCAGGTAGAGGTAGCGGGCGGCGACCTCTCCGGTGTGGGCCACCGCGGCGAGGGAGGGCGCGAGACCGAGCGCCATGAGCAGCAGCCCCAGGCGCCCGTGGTGGCCGGCTGGGCGAACGATCAGCGCGACGACCCCCCAGCCCACCAGCCCCAAGGCGTAGGGCGCCGTGGTCGCCCACGTGAGGTTGCGGCCCGGGGCGAGGTCGACGGGGGTCACCAGATCGCGGCCCCACCAGGCCAGCGCCGACAGCGCGCGCAGGCCGACCCGCTCGAGGTCAGCGCCCGCGGGCAGGCCCACGCCCGCCAGGCCGCGCAGCACCCCGTACGCCGCGAGCGCGCCGCCCACCGCCACCCACGGCCCGAGCGGGCGCCACTGCCGGTACCGCGTGACCCGCAGCGCGACGATCGCGATGGGCGCGAGCAGCGCGCTCTCCTTGCTGAGGAAGGCCCCCAGCAAGACCAACCCGGCGACCCCCAGCCGGCGACGCGAGGGCTGGTAGGGCATCAGCAGCACCAGGCTGGCGAGCACGCCGGCGGTGGCCATGAGATCGTTGCGGGCCGAGACCCACGCCACCGCCTCGACCGCGGCGGGGTGCAGCCCGAGCACCACCATCGCGGCGGTCGACGAGATCGGGCCGGCCCCGAGCTGGCGCGCGAGCCGCCCCACCAGCCCCACGCAGACGAGGTGCCAGGCCAGGCTGTGCAGGTGGTGGCCTGGCGCCCAGAGGCCGAAGATCGCGCGGTCGATGGCGAAGTCCACCAGCACCATCGGCCGGTAGTACCCGGAGCTGGCCGCCTCCACCTTGGGCGTGGTGGCCCACAGGTCGGTGGAGAACATGGCCGGGAGGTTCGCCAGCGAGCCTGTGAGCTGGTTCTCCACCACCAACAGGGCGTCGTCCCACACGAAGCCGGCCGTGAGCGCCGGCAGGTAGGCGATGGCCACCAGCAGGAGCGCCAGGGCGGGGGCGTGGCCGCCACACCGGAAGGGGGTGTGGTCGGCGACCCAGTCGAGGCCGCCCACCGTGTCGAAGGCCGCCAGGTAGCAGGGGGTCTCC
>JBDQIL010000854.1:0-2973 GCA_040264415.1 Myxococcota bacterium | reverse complement strand
GTTGGGTGCCGTGCAAGACTTCGTCATCGACCGCGCGGGGCAGCAGGTCACGGGGCTCCTGCTGCACGGTGGCCTGCTCGTCCCGCTCGACGGTCGCGTGAACACGGGTCCCGCAGCGATCATCGTCGAGTCCAGCGACGTGGTGGTCGAGCTCCCCGAAGACGAGAGCGACGAGCGCACCGCGTGGTGGGACCGCCTGCGCGAGGCGGTCGTGAAGAAGGAGAAGGGGGACGACGTCGAGCTGATCGCCGTCGATCCTGCCTCCGACGACAGCGAAGAGTAGCGTCCCCCAGGCAGCGCCCGGTCCTCCGGCGCCCAGAGGATAGGCCGGGGCAGCGTGCTCAGAAGTCGATGACCGTGGGGTCGTCGCCCAGCGGCGCCACGGGGAGCTCCACGCGCGCCTTCTCCCCCTCGTAGATGGAGATGTAGCGCGCATAGTGGCCGGACACGCGCTTCACGTAGTCTCGGGTCTCGTCGTACTGGATGGTCTCGACGAAGGCATCGAGTGGGAGCCGGGCGTCGTCGGGGGCGTCGTGCCAGGGCTTGTACCAGCGGCTCACGTTGTGGGGCCCGCCGTTGTACGAGGCCACCGCCAGCGGGAACACCCCGTCGAAGCGGTCGAGCAGCCGGCTGAAGTAGTAGATGCCGAACCGCAGGTTGGTGGTCGGGTCTTCGAGCTGACCGGGGGAGTAGCGGTGCTCGCCCAGCAGCGCAGCCACCTTGGCACCCGTGGCGGGCATCACCTGGATGAGCCCGATGGCCCCCACGGGGGACAGGGCGGCGTTGCGGTAGGTGCTCTCCTGGCGCATGATCCCGTAGACGAGGTACGGATCGACGCTGAAGCGCTGGCTGTGCTGCCAGACCAGCTCGGGCCGCACGAGCGGGTAGCCGAGCCGAAGCGCCGCGATGCGGTCTGGCTCGTTCTCGGCGTACTTCTCGAGGCCCCAGCAAGCGCGGGCGGCGTGGTAGTGATCGCGCGTGAGCAGCAGGTAGGGCCGCCAGTGCGTGAGCCGCAGCTCGAGGGCTTGAATCTGTCGCTGTCGCTCGGACGCGCCCCCGCCAGCCTGTTCGGCCACCCGCCACTCCTCGTAGATGTCGAAGAGGACCCGCGCCGCGTCGGTGTAGAGGCCCGCCTGCGCGAGGTCGTAGGCGGCGGGCAGCCGGGGCCAGACCCCCTTGTAGGCCTCGGAGAAGCGCAGGAAGTCTTTGGCTGCTGTGTCTCGGTCGTACCAGCGCGAGCTGGGGTAGGCGTCGGGCAACGACAGGCCCGCCCGAGGGAGCGGCGCCGGCGCCGGCACGGAGGCAGGGGCGACCACGGGCTCGGCCTGGAGCGCCGACCAGGTCAGCGCGGCCCACCCCTGCGTGCGTGGCTCGGGGGGGAGGAGCGCCGCCCGCGAGCTGCTGGAGGTCTCGAGCACGGGCTGGCTGGCGGGCCACAGGCCCGTGTGGATGCGGGCCTGTCGCTCCGGGCGGGTTCGCAGGGCCAGCGTGGCGGGCTGCGGGCCGCCCCACCGCCCGCCGCGATCGACCCACCCGGTGTCGGAGCGCGGGGTCGCCTCTGCGTTGTCGAGCAGCAGCCCGTACCAGCCGTCGTCGTCGTGGACGCGGGCCAGGGCGCGGTCGTTGGCCGCCGCCGTCTCGTCCCCGAGGGCGTCGTGGGCCTGGGCGCGCCAGTAGTGCGCCGCTGCGGTGAGATCGGAGCGGCGCTCGAGCAGGGCCGTGAAGGCGGCCACGGCGGCGCCCGCGTCGCCACTTCGGAGTAGAGAGAAGCTGTTGTAGAAGGCGCTCTTTCGGCCGAACGCGCCACCGCGTTTGGCGAGCTCGCCCCATCGCTCGGCGGCCTCTGGATACTCACCGGCGAGCATCGTGGCCCACGCCATGTCGTCTTTGGCGGAGCGCCAGCGCCAGTGGCCCGCGTGCGCCTCGAGGCCTGTGCGGCCCCATTCGGCGGCCTTGGCCCACTCGCCCGCGCGGCTCCACGCCACGAAGATCCGCCAGGCGACGTCCGGGTCGGGGCGAGCGGCGTAGTCCTCGGCCAGGGCGCCGGCGAAGACGTCGTAGTTTCGGGTGCCCCAGGCGTAGCGCTCTTCGTTCTCTTCGACCCAGCGGGCGATCGCGGGCTCGGCCTCTGCGCGGGCTGCGAGCTGGTTGAAGAGCTCCCAAGCGGCCTCGTACTGCCCGGACCGGCGCAGCGAGGCCGTCCGCCGCATCAGGCTGGACGGGTCGGTCGGGACCGCCGTGCCCTCGTGGCCGGCCTCGGCCAGCGTCTTCAGCTCGGCCTGCACGGCGAGGTCGGTCGATGGATAGGCGTGATCGAGCGCCAACTCGTGCAGCTGCCCGATGCCCCGCGCCGGCGCCGCCCGGGCGGTGGCGAGCGCGGTGGCCAAGCGGATCTCCTCCTTGCGGGGAGAGTCCGGGTGGCGGTCGAGGTACTCACCGTAGGCGGCGATGGCAGCGCTGCGGCGCCCCGCCGCCGACCAGGCGTCGCCGATGAGCAGCAGGCACTCGTCGGCGTGGGGACCATCGGGCCACTTCTCGCGGTAGGCCTTGCACTCGCGGATCGCGACGGTGTGACGGCCGCGCCGGTGATCGACCAGGGCCTCGTACCAGGCTCCGAAGGACGCGAGCGGCCCGTCGGTTCGGCGGACCCGGTAGAAGTGGAGGCTGGCGAGGTTCCAGTTCTCGAGGTCGAAGTGGGCCATCCCGAGCAGCAGGTGGCCGGCGGTGCGGGCGCGGCCCCAGGGGCCCGCGCGGCTCTCGAGCCAGGGCGTCAAGGCGGCCACGGTGCCGGCCGGGTCGGCCTCTGCGTAGCGCTCCCGTCCGATCGCCAGCGGGTCGCTCGTCCGCGGGGGGATGCGACCGGGTGCCGCCGAGGGGGCCGCCGGCGCCACCGCTCCAGCGACGTCGACGGTCGGCGCCGCCACCGTGGGCGCCGCGGCCTCGACCAAGGGAGGACCGGGCGCGGGCTGGATC